>JAHJOS010000510.1 GCA_018820005.1 Alphaproteobacteria bacterium
GAGCCGCCCCATCTGGTTCATATCCTCTCGCCCTTTGATCCCCTGATCATCCAGCGCAAGCGCCTCAAGCTGATGTTTGGCTACGACCATATTTTTGAGTCCTATGTCCCCGCAGCCAAGCGCAAGCTCGGCTATTTCGCCCTGCCGGTCCTGATGGGCGACACCATCGTGGCCGCCCTCGATCTCAAGACCGATCGTGCCGGCAAAAAATTGCTGATCCAGCAAGAGACTTGGCTGGCTGATGTGGGCGGCGAAGGGCGAGCGGCGGTGGACGAAGCGCTACACAGGTTTGAGCAGTTTCAACTGGGGGCGTAAGGGGTGGCGGCGTCCCCGTTGGGTTCAGGCGATCAGCGTGAAGCCCAACGCGCTGTTGATTGCATCGCGCACCGCTGTCAGGGCAGCATTGACCATGCGTTCGGCCAGTCCCTCGACCTTCATGATTGCCGCTGCCAGCGTGGCGATAAACTGCAGGCGGATAGTCTCAAGATACTTCATCACCTCTGCCTTGGTGAACTCTCCCGCGACAAATGCCTGGCCGACTAGCGCCAGCTGGCTGGCAAGTGACCAACACGTATTGATGGAGAATTCCTTCGCCTCCTCCCAGAGCTCTGCGGCCTCCTCCCGTGCGCCCTGCATGAGACCGGCGAAGATTTCGTCTGCGCTTGGCATATCAATGATCCTTTGCTCGGAGCCCTGACAGGGTCGTCGCCACGGCTTTGTTGATGTCATCAATGGCAAGTTGACCCCGGACCGGGCCGATCTTTTGATGGTCGCGATGAGATGCCTCAAGATCCGTCAGGACGTTTTGCAGCGCCAGCAGCGTCACCACTGCGCAATTGCCTGTCACCACGGTCTTGGGCGTATCGGCTGCAATTGTCTCGCCTTCTATTTTGATCGTTGGCACGGCAATACTGTTCGCGATGCCATTGATTGGGCACTGCCGGCTGCTGAGCAGGCCGGCTCTGACTATGATGTTGGATAATGTGCCGCTGGCCTTGGGATAGAACGCCTTGGCAGCATCAGAGGTGAATGCGCCTGCTGGGGTCCCTGTATTGAGCCGCATGCTCGCAACGAACGTGACGGCCTCAATCTGGAGAGCGCTCAGATCATCGTCGAGCGACTTGTCATACCGCTCACCCAGCTGAAAGTTGCTGCAGCCCGACACAACAAGCACGACAAAAAGGACGACGATGGCCCGGAGCATGATGTGCACTGCAGTTCACTCTGTTGGCGCCACAGATGGCCCGTCCAATAGAGGACCAAACGCAGCCTGTTCCAATTCGCAAACCTACTGACCGTAGGACTGCATAGGCTTCGTCCAAAAACCCGCCGAACCGATCTCCCACCCGCCCGCCTTTCCAAACCCCCACTTCGCGCGCTAAAACCCATGCCGCGAAGTGGGGATTCTCAATGGCGACTTTTACCGACATGGCGCGCCGGGTGTATAACCACACCTGGAAGCTCGATCCCATCGTGCGCAGCCTGCTCGATACCGATTTCTACAAACTCTTGATGCTGCAGATGATCTGGGGGCTTTACCCCAAGGTCGATGCCACATTCTCGCTGATCAACCGCACCCGCTCGGTGCGGCTGGCCGACGAGATCGACATCGACGAACTGCGGGCCCAGCTCGATCGTGCCCGCACGCTGCGCTTCACTAAAAAAGAGATGATCTGGCTGGCGGGCAATAGTTTTTACGGCTCCCAGCAGATCTTCTCGCCCGAATTCCTGCGCTGGCTCGCCGATTTCCGCCTGCCCGATTACAGCCTCGAAAAGCGCGATGGCCAGTTCGTGCTCGAGTTTCCCGGCCTGTGGCTGGAAACCTCGATGTGGGAAATCCCGGCGCTCGCCATCATCAACGAGCTGCGCAGCCGCGCCGCGCTCAAGCATTACGGGCCCTTCACCCTTGATGTGCTCTATGCCCGGGCCAAGGCCAAGATGTGGGAAAAGGTCGAGCGGCTGCAAAAGCTGCCTGATCTCAGGATTTCCGATTTCGGCACCCGCCGCCGCCATTCGTTCCTCTGGCAGC
>JAHJOS010000511.1 GCA_018820005.1 Alphaproteobacteria bacterium
CAGCTACGACATCAACCCGCTGGGCTTCTTCTAAAGCAGAACACCGGGGCTGGCTTGCGTGCGTTCAGCCCCGGCGCATCAACTCCGTGATTCCTTCTCCAGCGGTAGCAAGCTGCCGCTGAGGATGGGTCTCTGGCGCCTGGTAAAAACAATAAAAGGGCAAAGCAATGGATCAGATAGGCAATTACGTCCTCTACGTCATCATGTTCTGCGCGGTCCTTGGGGCCTTCGCAGCCATTCGAGACAGCGAAAAAGGCCTCGGCCGCGAGTTCATGGAGGGCATCCATGCCACGGGGCACATCTTCGTCCCGGCAGCCGGGATCATGGCCTCCATCCCTTACCTGACGGTACTGATCGAAAGCGTGTTCGGGCCGTTCTTCGATGCGCTGAACGCCGACCCGGCGCTGGCAGCGACGATGATCATCGCCTCGGACATGGGCGGCTACCACCTTGCCGCCGCGCTCACTGAAAGCAAGGAAGCGCTGATCATGGCGCTGATCACCGGCTCCATGGGCGGCGCGACCATCGTCTTCTCGATCCCCATGGGTCTGGCCATGCTCGACAAGCGCGACCACAAGTACATGGCGCTGGGCATCATGTCGGGCATCCTCAGTATCCCAGTCGGTGTGCTGATCGCCAGCGTCGTGCTGATGCTGAGCAACCCCGCGGTGCGAGAGGTGGTCGCCACCAACGGTGAGGCCACCTATCAGCTGGCAATGAGCCTTGGCGGCATCTTCGCCAACCTGTTGCCGATCATCGTCTTCGTGGTGGCACTGGCAGCCGGTCTGCGTTTTCTGCCGGACCTGATGATCAAGGGCTTTATCGCCTTCGGACGCGGCCTTGATGCGATGATCAAACTGGTGCTGGTGTTCTCCATCGTCGAGTACTTCACGGGCTTCTTCACCGTGATCTTCGGCGGCTGGGGCTTCCACCCGATCATCGCGGACGCCGAGGATCAGACCCGCGCGCTGGAAACGGCCGGTTATATCGGGATCATGCTGGCCGGTGCCTTTCCAATGGTCTACCTGCTGCGCAAGTACCTCGGTGGGCCGCTAGAGGCGCTCGGCGGCAAGGTAGGCCTGAGCGCCGTTGGCAGCGCCGGGATGCTGGCGACCATCGCCAATATCCTCGCGATGTTTCGTCTGGTGCGCTTCATGCCGCCGAAGGACAAGGTGATCAACATCGCCTTCGGCGTGTGCGCGGCTTTCCTGTTGGGCGATCACCTGTCGTTCACCGCCAACTTCCAGCCGACCATCATCCTGCCGGTGCTGATCGGCAAGATCCTCGCCGGCTTCACTGCCGTGGGGCTTGCCTACTGGCTGTCGGTACCCAAGGCGCTGCAACTGGAACAGCAGGATCGCGCCGCCGGCATCATCGATGCGGATGAATATCCGGGCTCATCGCTACACGACGGCTCTCTGCCGATCCCGAAAGCCGCCGCCCACGCCTGAACCCCGACGATCCCTAAAGCGGGCCACTGCTGCCGCAAGAGGCTTAACGCCCTCATCGGCAGCGTGCTCGCCGGGTCGCCGTTCACCCTGAAAACAGGAGCCCGACCATGGCAACCTATTCCCACAGCATCGGTGGCCAGACCTGGCGTTTCGACAGCTTGCGCGAGGTGCTGGCCAAGGCCAGTCCGCTGCGTTCTGGCGACTGCCTGGCGGGCGTCGCTGCTACCAGCGACGCCGAACGAGCGGCAGCGCAGATGACCCTCGCCGATGTGCCGCTCAAGCAGTTTCTACTCGAAGCGGTGATTCCCTATGAGCGCGACGAAGTCACCCGACTGATCATCGACAGCCATGACGCCAACGCCTTCGCCCCGGTCAGCCACCTGACCGTAGGCGGCCTGCGCGACTGGCTGCTGGGCGATCATGCCGACGAGGCCAGCCTGCGAGCCCTGGCTCCCGGCCTGACGCCAGAGATGGCGGCGGCGGTGTCGAAGATCATGCGTGTCCAGGACTTGATACTGGTTGCGCAGAAAATTCGCGTCGTCACCCGGTTCCGCAACACGATGGGCCTACGCGGCCATATGTCCACCCGCTTGCAACCCAACCATCCCACCGATGATCCCGCCGGCATCGCCGCCAGCACGCTCGATGGCCTGCTCTACGGCAACGGTGATGCGATGATAGGCATCAACCCGGCCACCGACAGCATGGGCTCGATCTGCACCCTGTTGGAGATGCTCGATGCCGTCATCCAGCGCTACGAAATACCCACCCAGTCATGCGTGCTGACCCACGTTACGAGCTCCATCGCGGCCATTGAACGCGGCGCGCCGCTGGACTTGGTGTTCCAGTCCATCGCAGGCACCGAGGCGGCCAACGCCAGCTTCGGTATCAGCCTCAAGGTACTCCAGGAAGGTTACGAGGCCGGCCTGAGCCTCAAGCGCGGCACGCTCGGCAACAACCTGATGTATTTCGAGACGGGGCAGGGGAGCGCGCTGTCGGCCAACGCCCATCACGATGTCGACCAGCAGACCTGCGAGGCCCGGGCCTATGCGGTGGCCCGTCATTTCAATCCCTTCCTGGTCAACACCGTGGTCGGCTTCATCGGCCCGGAGTACCTCTACAACGGCAAGCAAATCATCCGCGCCGGTCTGGAGGACCACTTCTGCGGCAAGCTGCTCGGCGTGCCAATGGGCTGCGACATCTGCTACACCAACCACGCCGAAGCCGACCAGGACGACATGGACATGCTGCTGACGCTGCTCGGCACCGCCGGCATCAACTTCATCATGGGTATTCCTGGGTCGGACGACGTGATGCTCAACTACCAGACCACCTCCTTTCACGACGCGCTCTACGCGCGCAAGGTGCTCGGTCTGCGCGCGGCACCGGAGTTCGAGCAATGGCTGGCGCACATGGGCATCTTCCAGCAGCGCGACGGCCAACTGCGCCTGGGTAACGAGCTGCCATCCGCCTTCCGCCAGGCCCTGGCACAACTTTCCTGATTTCGCTCACTTATGCAGAGGTACGTATGACCGATAACGCCCCTGCCACAGAGAACCCGTGGCAACAGTTGCGCCAGCTGACCCCCGCGCGCATCGCGCTGGGCCGTGCCGGCACCAGCCTGCCGACCGGCGCCCAGCTCGATTTCCAGTTCGCCCATGCCCAGGCACGAGACGCTGTGCACCTGCCATTCGACCACGCAGCCCTGCGTGAAGAACTGCACGCCCGGGGGCATGGCACGCTGCTGCTGCACAGTGCTGCCAGTGATCGCCACACCTACCTGCAGCGTCCTGACCTGGGCCGGCGTTTGGACGACGCGTCCGCTGCGCTGCTGGATGATCACGTCAAGCAACACGGGGGCGGCCATGACCTGGCCATCGTCATCGCCGATGGTTTGTCTTCCCTTGCCGTCAGCCGCCACAGCCTGCCTTTTTTAACGCGCGTGCTCGAACAGGTGACCGCCGAAGGCTGGTCGCTGGCGCCGATCTCGCTCGTTGAGCAGGGCCGCGTGGCGGTGGCCGACGAAGTGGGCGAGCGGCTGGGGGCGAAGATGACGGTGATCCTGATCGGTGAACGGCCCGGGCTCAGCTCGCCGGACAGCCTCGGCTTGTACTTCACTTGGGCCCCACGCGTTGGCCTCAACGATGCCTACCGCAACTGCATCTCCAATGTCCGTCTGGAGGGTCTGAGCTACGGCATGGCCGCCTTCCGTCTGATGTACCTGATGCGCGAAGCCTGCCGACGGCAACTGTCCGGTGTCGATCTCAAGGACGAGGCCCAGGTGCCTACGCTGGATAAGCAAGGTCCGGGTAATTTCCTGTTGCCAGACCTGGCCTGAAAGAGGATGCACCAGTAGGTAGACAGAGAGGATGGAGCGGCGAAGGGCACCGTGAAACGCGGGTTCGCCTTTCGAGCCTCGGAGCCCTGCCGCGGTATAGGGCACCATTGACGAGTTCGTGTTGCTCGGACGCACCAGTTTCGTGGCGCTCCAAGCATCGACAAGCCTCGGTTTCGCTCGATGTCCTCACCCCATCGAGACGTACCGTCCGGAACACGGGCTGCTCCATCCGTATGGAGCGTGATACCGATACATTTACCTCGCAGCGCCCGTGAGCAGATCGCCCGTCTTGGAGTAATGTGGCCGTGCTAGGCTTGGGCTTGGCTGCGTTGCCTGCCAATACGAACAATTACGCACGGCCCGACTCGGCGCCTGGTTTGGAGTCCCGCATGATCGCGCGCCCACCATCTGAGCTTCCAAGCGACCTCTCAGCGTTCGTTGCTACGCACTTCTCTGGTCGAGGCTCCAATCCGGATCGGTTGATTGCCGAATCCTGGTACCGCAGCGTCTACGAGCACGGGCTCGATCCCGCTAAACCTGCCTCTCATGTTCAGCTTGAGCACCACGAGATCCGCCTGCATCAAGAGGAGCACCATGACTTTCTCGCGATTGCGAGCCAGGGCGTGGAAGGCCTCGCGCGGCGCCTGAACCCGGCGGGTTTTGCGGTGCTGCTCAGCGATCGGCGCGGTATCACGCTCGACGCGAGACTGCCAGGGCAGCACAGCCCCTATTCGGACTCGGGGCTGGTGATTGGCAGTTGCTGGGACGAGTCGCTGGTGGGGACCAATGGCATCGGTACCGGGCTGGCCGCCAGCCAGCCGCTGATCATCCACCGGGACGAGCATTTTCTCTGCAGCAACGCCATGCTGAGTTGCTCGGTGGCACCGCTGTTCGATCCCCAGGGTGCATTGCTGGGCTGCCTCAATGCCTCGTGTCTCAACAGTGGCGGGCCGAAGCAGGCGCAGTACCTGACGCTGCAGTTGGTAAGCCTGTACGCGCGACTGATCGAGAACGCCAGTTTCCGTCAACGCTATGCCAGTTGCGCCATGCTGACCTTGGGCGGCGATTCGGGTGATTTGGGCAACGAGCGTTTGCTGGCAATTGATGGCGCGGGCTGCATCCTCGGTGCCAATCGGGCGTCCTTTCTATCCGCCGCCCAGGGGATCCCTCTGCTGGGGGCAGCAGTCCAGGATGTCCTGTCCATGTCACTGGATGAGCTAATCACCCTGACCCAGGGCGGCCAGCGCAGTGCACCCTTGCGCTTAGCCGGGGGAGCGGCACTGGAGGTCACGCTGCGCATGCCGGCCACCGCCACGCGGCGCTCCAGAAATGAGCGCGGGCTGAGGGTGGTTCCGGCAGAGCCGACGCTCGAGCACCTGGCAGGGGAAGACCCTGACCTGCAACGCTCCGTCCAGAAGCTGCGCCGCGTGCTTGATCGCGACATCTCGCTGCTGCTGACCGGCGAGACGGGGACCGGCAAGGAAGCGTTTGCGCGGGCGATTCATCAGGCTAGCGTGCGTGCCAGCGGACCCTTCATCGCGCTCAATTGTGCCGCGATCCCCGAGTCGCTGATCGAGAGCGAGCTGTTCGGCTACCGTGCCGGCACCTTTACCGGCGCCAGCCGGCAAGGGATGAAGGGCAAGCTCGAGCAGGCCAATGGCGGGACGCTGTTCCTAGACGAGATCGGTGACATGCCGGCGCACTTGCAGACGCGGTTGCTGCGGGTGCTGGCCGAGCGGGAGCTGGTGCCGCTGGGCGCTGCGACTCCAGTCGCGTTGAACGTGCAGCTTGTGTGCGCAACGCACCGCGACCTGCCAGTGATGGTCGCTGCGGGGGAGTTTCGTGAGGACCTGTACTATCGACTCAATGGCTTGACGGTGAGGCTACCCGCCTTGCGCGACCGTGCGGATCGTAGGAGCCTGATTCGTCGTGTCCTGGCACGTGAGGCCGGGGATGAGCATATCGAGCTGACCACCGACGCAATGGAACGCCTGGCCACTTATGGATGGCCTGGCAATGTGCGCCAACTGATCAACGTGCTGCGCTGTGCCGTCGCGCTCGCCGACGACGGGATGATCGGTCTCGACTGCCTGCCGCCGGAAGTCGTGTCGGTGCCCGTGGAACGGTCGTCATCGGCACAATCGCTGACGACGACCCGGGATGCAGCCGAGGCGGCCCATTTGCAAACGACACTTGAACAGCACGGTGGCAACGTCGCGTCTGCGGCTCGTTCCCTAGGCATCAACCGCGCCACCCTATATCGCAAGCTGCACCGTTACGACCTGGCGGCGCTGCGCAAATGATGTCTTGACTACGACTCAGTGCTTTCGGTGGCCCGGAGCGCATGGCCGCCCGGTCCACCTAGGATCTGGGGCTGGTCGTCGCTCGACCAAATAACAAGAACCCCGCCGGGGCGGGGTTCTGGATTACCGCAACTCTCTCAGCTTTGTAGATACACCGCATGAGTATGGGTGTACTCATAAAGGCCGTGCTTTCCGTCCGCACCGCCGATGCCGGACTTGCGCACCCCGGCGTGGTAGCCCTGCATCGCCTCGAAGTTCTCGCGGTTGATGTAGGTCTCGCCGAAATCTAGGCCGGCGGCTGCCTTCATCGCGGTAGAGAGGTCGCGCGTGTAGATCGAGGAGGTCAGGCCATACTCGCAGTCGTTGGCCATGGCGATGGCTTCGTCGAGATCGTCGATGATCTGGATTGGGAGCACCGGGCCAAAGATCTCCTGGCGCATGATTTCCATGTCATGTGAGCAATTGGCAAGGATGGTTGGCTGATAGTGGAAGCCCTGGCCGAGATCGGCCACGGCACCGCCAGTGATCAGATGAGCGCCTTGGTTCTGGGCGGTCCGTACCATCTGCTCGACCTTGCGCAGGCCGGCTTCGTTGATCAACGGGCCCATTTCCACATCCGCTTGGGCAACAGGGTCGCCATAGCGGGTTTCGGCCATGGCCCCGGCGATGCGTTCGATGAACTGATCGGCCACGCCGCGCTGAACATAGACGCGCTCTGCGCAGTTGCAGACCTGGCCTGTGTTAATAATTCGGGAGGCGCGAATAGCCGTCACGGCCAGGTCGAGATCGGCGTCGTTCATCACGATGGCCGGGGCCTTGCCGCCTAGCTCCAGGTTGAGCTTGGTGACGTTGGGCGCTGCGGCGGCCATGATCCGTGAGCCGGTGCCGACGCTGCCGGTAAAGCTGATCATGTCGATGCCGCTGCTGGTTGTCAGGGCGCTGCCCACGCCGGCGCCACTGCCGCAGACCACGTTGAACACGCCATTGGGCAGGTCGGTCTCGGCCACCAGCTTGGCGAATTCGAAGCAGTTGTTCGGCGTTTCCTCGCTGGGCTTGATGACGATGGTGTTGCCCGTGACCAGTGCCGGCGCCATCTTCCGGGCGATCAGGAAGAACGGGAAGTTCCACGGCAGAATGCCGGCGACCACGCCCAGCGGCTTGCGGAACAGGAAGATGTTCTCGCCAGGGCGGTCGCTGGTGATGATTTCCCCCTCGATGCGTCTCGCCCACTCGGCCATGTAATCCATGTAATCGGCCGTGAAATTCACCTCCACCAGCGCAAGACTTTGGATCTTGCCTTGCTCTTCGGTGATGACGCGGGCAAGGCGTTCGGCGTTCTGCCGAATCTTGCTGGCGATGGTGCGCAGATAGCCGGCGCGCTCGTTGGCTGGCTTGTTCGCCCAGTCTTTCTGCGCCGTGCGGGCGGCCGCGATGGCGCGCTCGACGGTGGCCGAATCGGACTCCGGGACGCGTGAGAGCAGGGCGCCAGTGGCCGGGTTGCGCACGTCGACGAGGTTGTCGCAGGCGACAAAGCTGCCGTCGATATAGTTCTGATAGGTGATTGCGTCAGTCATGTCGATCTCCTGGTGCTCAGTTGCTGGCCGTTTTTTGGGTGGGCTGCGGCAGGTCGTCCGGGCCGTGTTCGAGACGGTCGTGGGCGCGCTTGATCAGGTACTGGTGGATCTGCTCCATCTGTTCGCGATCGAACGCCTCGGCGAAGGAGGGCATGCCATCGGGAATGCGCGCGCCATGGAGGATGCCGAGGAATTGCTTGTGCGTTTCCGGCGTCAGCATGCGCAGATCCGGCAGCACGCCGCCGCTGACCGCATGAATACCGTGGCACTGCGAGCAGTAGCCGTCATAGAGCTTGGCGCCGGCCTCCACGGTGGCAGCATCAGCCGTCAGGGGCGGAGGCTTCGGCGCATCCTCACGCGGCGCCGGTTCCTGCAGTTCGGCCGTCCCGCCGAGCTTGTAGGTCAGCACCTGGGCGTAGGGCTGCACCCCGGCGCGCAGCGAGAGGGCGCCGGCAAAGGTGGAGAACGCACCGCCCCAGCCCGCCATGAAGGTCACGTACTGCTCGCCGTCCACGCTGTAGGTGATGGGTGCGGCCATCACACCACTGGCAGCGGGTTGCTCCCAGAGCTTGTCGCCATTGTCGGCCGCGTAGGCGATGACCCGCCCGTCGGCGCTGCCTTCGAACACCAGGTTGCCGGCGGTGCTCAGGGTGCCCCCGTTGAAGATGGTGACGTAGGGCACTTCCCAAGCCTGCTCTTGCTTGACCGGGTCCCAGGCGATCAGCTTGCCGGACCAGGTGTCAGCGTATTCGCCCAGGCCTTCAGGATCCTCGGGCATCATCCCGGTCTTCAGACCCAGCTGGTACATGCTCTTGAACTTGTTGCGCGCAGGCGCATCAGGTACGTGCTCATACCAGGCGGACATGATGTGCGCGGGGATGTAGACCAGCCCGGTGTTCGGGTTATAGGACATCGGGTGCCAGTCATGCGCCCCCCAGAAGCCCGGCTGGACCAGCTTGGCCTTCTTCTCACCCTTCCAGTAGGCCGCGGCTTCATCATCGACGATGGGGCGACCGGTCTTCAGATCGACGCCCTTGGCCCAGTTGATCGGCACGATGTTTTCGGCCGAGAGCAGCTCGCCAGTGGCGCGATCGATGACGTAGAAGAAGCCGTTCTTCGGTGCCTGCATCAGCACCTTGCGCTGTTTGCCCTCGATTTCCAGATCAGCCAGGATCATGTGCTGGGTGGCGGTGTAATCCCAGGCATCGCCCGGCGTGGTCTGGTAGTGCCAGACGTATTCGCCGGTGTCGGCGTTGACCGCGACGATGGAAGACAGGAACAGGTTGTCGCCCTTGCCCTCGCTGCGCCAGATCGGATCCCACAGCGAGCCGTTGCCGACACCGATGTAGAGCAGGTTCAGCTCCGGGTCGTAGGCGAAGGAGTCCCAGGCGGTACCGCCGCCGCCCTGCTCGACGAACGCGCGGCCATGCCAGGTCTTCTTGGCGATGTCCATGCCCTTGCCTTCGGCCGGCTTGTCCGGGTCGCCGGGTACGGTGAAGAAGCGCCAGGCCTGATCGCCGGTTTCGGCATCGTAGGCGGTGACGTAGCCGCGCACGCCGAACTCGGCGCCGCCGTTGCCGATCACCACCTTGCCATTGACCACTCGCGGCGCGCCGGTGATGGAATAGCTGCGCTCCTTGTCGTAGCGCGTATCCACCGACCAAACGCGCTCGCCGGTCTTGGCGTCGATGGCTTCCAGGCGGCCATCGAGCACTCCGACATAGACCTTGCCTTTCCACACTGCAACGCCGCGGTTGATTGCATCGCAGCAGGCTTCACCGGCGCGGGAGCGGTCGGATTTGGGGTCGTATTTCCAGATTTCCTTGCCGGTGCGCGCGTCGAGCGCATAGACGATGGAGAAGGGGCCGGTGGTGTACATCACGCCGTCGACCACGATGGGGGTGGCTTCCACGCCGCGGTCGATGTCGAGCTTGTAGCTCCAGGCCAGGCCGAGATCGTCGACGTTGGCGTCGGTGATCTTCTTCAGCGGGCTGTAGCGCTGCTCGCCGTAGTCGCGGCCGTGACTCATCCAGTTGCCGGGCTCGGCGTCGGCGTTGGCGATGCGCTTGCCGTCCACATCGGCGGCGTGCAGCGGCAGGGACAGCAGGGCGGCAAGGCTGGCGCCAAGCAGGGCGGTGGGCCGTCGGCTCAAACAGGGATCGAATTGATTCATCGCAGGCTCTCTCTTGTTATTGGTCTGGCCGCCCCATGGGGCAGGCCTTTCAGAGAGAGCAACCGCTGTGCCAGCCATACAAATATGGCCGCAAAGCCAGTCGTGGCGAGGCCTGGCGCAATCACAGTCCCCCACAGTTAAAGCGGTCTGTCGCAACCGAAGCGACGCACGGCTGCGACACCTGTCGCGTCGCTGCGACAGAGACGCTGGGCCCGCAGCCCTGGCAATCGGGGGCTGGATCTAGAGGTAGCGATTCAGAACGGCCTGCCAAGGCAGCAGGACTGGCGGCCGGCGGGCAGTTTGGGCGGTGCAAACGACAAAGGGTGATGTCTCAAGGCTCGCTTGGCATGTGCGTTGCCTGGATGACGCGGAGCCACATGCAGGGTTTTGCGCATCGGATTCGTTCTGTAGTTTAAAAACGCGTTCCGGTTCGCCTGGGCCTAAGAGTGCCCAATTGCTTCATCTTGAGGGCGTCGGTAGCTCTCTAGCCGTTCGCCAGGCCACACAGGCCGGCGGCAACAAAGCCATACAACAATAAGGTTTAACCATGTATCGATTGTTTCTTGCCGGATCGCTCTCGTTGGCAACCGGACCCGTGCTCGCGCAGACAAGTGAACCGCTTACGCTCGACCCCTTGGTGGTGAGTTCGCCGCGGGCAGAGTCCGACTGGTTTACCTTGCCGATGGCGGTGTCTTCCGTGACGGCACAGGACCACCCGGGCGAACAGTTGCTCACCCTCGATAGCCTGCTGGGGCCTGTCCCGGGCGTTTTCTCGCAGAGCCGCTACAACCTGGCCCAAGGCATGCGCTTGTCGATTCGCGGCTTCGGTTCCCGTTCCAGTTTTGGCGTTCGCGGCGTGCGGGTATTGGTCGATGGGGTTCCCCTGACCATGCCGGACGGGCAGACCGAAATGGATGGGCTGGACACCTCACTGGTCGAGCGCATCGAGGTGATTCGCGGCCCCTCATCGACCATCTACGGCAATGCCGCCGGCGGCGTCCTGGCGATCGAGACGCGACAGCCGGGCAACACGCCGCGCACTCAGGTTGAAGTGACAGGCGGCGAACTGGGCTATCGCCGCATGCGCGCGGAGACCAGCGGCAGCGCCGGGTCGCTGGGCGCATTGCTCGCGCTCAACGCCACACAGCTCGATGGCTACCGCACGCACGGGACTGCCGAAACCAACCACCTCACCGGCAAGCTGCGTTGGCTGGGGGAGGGCGGCACGCTTGGCCTGACCCTGCATGCGATCGACAACCGAGCCGAAGATCCCGGTGGGCTGAACCTGGATCAGGTCCGGGTCGACCGATCCCAGGCGCGGCCACAAAGCCTTCAGTTCGATTCAGACGAGACCGTCCAGCAGCAACGCCTTTCGCTGGTCTGGGATGGGCAGGCCGCAGGCGGTGATACCTACCAGTTGCGCAGTTACTACGGCCAGCGCGAGTTCAGCAACCGTCTCCCGCTGCGCGCCAATGGTCAGACGGCCTATGACCGCTGGTTCGCCGGGGTGGGTGCTCAGCGGACCTTTAACCGGGAGTTGGCGGGCCTGCCTCATCAACTCACCGTCGGGCTGGACCTGGAGAGCCAGCGCGATGAGCGCTCGCGCAACGACAACCTGCCTGGCGGCATCACCGGCGCCCTCACTCAACGCCAGCGCGAAACGGCGGACAGCCGGGGTGCGTTTATCGAGGATCAGGTAAACCTGGGCGATGCCTGGCTGCTCACCGCAGGCGTGCGCTATGACAGCGTGCGACTCGAGGCGAAGGACCGCTATCTGAGCGACGGCGATGCCTCGGGCGAGCGCAATCTCGAAGACTGGAACTACAGCCTGGGGCTGAGCCGGCAACTGGACAGCCATCATGTCGCGTACGTGCGTTACGCGACATCGTTCGAGACACCTACGATCAACGAAGTGGCGAACCCAAGCGGGGGCGGCTTCAATCCATCGCTGGGCCCGGCGCGGGCGGTCAACCGCGAAATAGGCTTCAAGGGCGAGCATCCCGGATTGCGCTACGAAGCGGTGTTCTACAGCATGCGCATCGAAGACGAGTTGGTCCCGGAAGTCGACGGACGCACCTTCTACACCAACGCGGGCCGCTCCAGCCGCGACGGCGTCGAGCTCAGCGGGGACTGGTTGGTGGGGCGCCATTGGCGTTTGACCGGTGCCTGGAGTTACAACCGCTATCGTTTCGACCAGTTCCAGGGCTACGACGGCAACCGCATCCCGGGCATTCCCGAGCAGAGCCTGTTCGCCGAGGTCAGCTATGACCGCGACGACTGGTATGCACGGGTCAACGTCAATGCCTACGGCCATCAGTACGCGGACAATGCCAACCTCGACCGCGTGCCCGGCTATGCGGTAACCAACGCCCGCCTGGGCTGGCGACTGGCGTGGGGCGATCAGCGGTGGGAGCCCTATATCGGCGTCGATAACCTGCTGGACCGGGACTACTACGACAACCTGCGTATCAACGACAACTTCGGTCGCTACTACGAGCCTGCTCCAGGCCGCACGATCTATGCAGGAGCCAAACTGACTTTCGAGTGACGACGTTCACCGATGCGCTGTTGGGGCCCGACGCTGCGGTTTTGCGAGGATGGATGTGCGCTACCTGGCATATCTGCCAGCTAGTTTTCCGAGCCAAACCCCTTAGGCTGGTGATGAGGCATCGCGCCTCATCAACGTGAAAGAGGGGTATCGCTATGTTCAAGCTTCTTCAAAAGCGCATTTCCAAACGAAACGTGGCCGATCGGGCCGTCGTCATCAAGAATGCCAAAGAGAAAATCAACGGCGTGCCGGGCGGCGCGATCGTCGAGGGCAGCTATGGCGTCTGGTCCCGTTGATGGACCTTGGGTGGCGGCTCCGCCGTCACCCAGCGCTTACCGCCTTAATGACTCAGATTTTCAACACAGAGCATGGATCCGCCGCGGCCCCGACGCCGCTGGAGATCGTCCCGGGTCTTCAAGTACGGTTTCAACGCGGTACGACCGTTCTGACGAACGCGGGCCCCGAGGTCTTCTACATTCGAGCCGTATCATCAGGTTTCAGCATCTGGACCTCCCTGAAGCAGCTGTTGAAGTCGACACGACCGGCTCTCAACCTCAGCTACCTGCGCCATCATTTGCGATTCGGTGAGACGGTAACCCATGCCACTGCATGGGGCGACGTATATCAGCTGATCCCAAACGCGGCCCTAACGCTCAGTGCAGATGGCTGCTCATGGCACTTCGAACCTTGGAGTGGAGAAGGGTGCCAGAACGCATCGCTTGATCATCCCGCGATACTGTTGAAGCAGGCCATCCCCGGCTCGACGGCGCCAGTTGTACTCGAACTGTCCGGCGGTACCGATTCCACCGCCATCGCCTACGCGCTTGCTGGCCGAAACGATGTGTTGGCCATCACCTGGGCTGATCCGCTAGCCCCGGACGGCAGCGACGTCGGACATGCCAAGCGTATCGCCAGCAAGCTTGGTTTCGAACACCGAATTGCAATCCTGTCCCCTGACGCTCTGTTCGCGCTTCCGTCGCAGTTCGAGCCAGACAGGCCCAGCGTATCGCTGTTCATGATGGCGGAGCGGGACAGGTTCGTTCGTGGCGCGACCGGAGGACACACCAACGGCGTCGTGGTCAACGGCCACGGCGGCGATCACATCTTCCTCGATCCGCCAAGCCCGGTCCCCATTGTAGATCTCCTGTCCTGTGGTCGTTTTCGAGAAGCCCTGCGGTACTACCGGACCCTCGTCCAATTCCATGGCGGGGGAGTGCTTGCCCCTTTGCGCTATTGCCACGTGGGACGAGGCATCGGTCGCAGCGCATTGACCCTCAGACCGGGAAAGCGCCTGCATCACCGACTGGTCCGGCAGGCCTGCTACGAAAACGCGATCTGGAGCAGGCTCGGTGTGCCGTACAAAGTCATCCATCCGTTCACCTGTCCCGCGATGCTTAGCTACGCGCTGTCGATCGCCCCGCACGAGCATGTCGGTCAGGCGCAATCCAGACAGCCGTTCCGAAAGGCCATGAACGACTACCACCAGACCGAGGATTTCGGCCGGGTTAGCAAGGGCCACCTTACCGGCATATTTCAGCGAGCCATCCAGCTGAAGCAGGACTCATTGGCGGCGCTGTTGGAGCAGGGCATCGGTGCGAGCTACGGCATGTACAGCGTCGACGATATGCGCAGGGCACTGGAAGCGGCCGCGCTTGGCGCTACTGACATCCATCCACGGCTTATGAACGCGCTGTCGCTGGAGCTTTTCATGCAGCACTGGTCTCGCCTTTCGGGAGTGGCTCGATGACACACAGATGCCTAAGGTTCGCGCCATGGATCTTCCACGCATTGGCCGATGGTGAGCTGGTGCTGCTTGATGCCCGCTCGAACGAATTCGTCCTGTTCGACCGCGATGCATCGCGGGAACTCGTCGACGCCGTCGAGGGGCGAGCCATGAGCCCGCTTGTCGAGCGGCTGCTTGTCGAAGGAAGGCTGCAGCACGCCTCGTCGACGCCCAAGCTCAATCGGAGCCACGTGCCCGGAATTGATGATTTCACCTGGAGCGAGTCGGTCCGCTACAAGGCACGTCATCATGCCTCTTGTCCCTCTGGCCGCGAGGTGCTTGCGGCTGGCCTGACCCTTGCGAAGATGTGCGTTCTGCTCAAATGCGTGTCGCTTTTCCGTCTGCTAAAAAGCGGCCGGAACAGGCCCGTCAGCCAGGGCCCGGCAAAGGCAACGCTCGACCGAGAAATCTGCGCCCTGGTCCGTGCCGCACGGTGGCTCCCATGCAAAGTCGCCTGCCTTGAATTCTCTCTCGCTCTACGCGAACGCCTGGCACGACACGGCGTCAATGCAACCGTCGAGATTGGCGTGCAGAAGTACAGCTTCATGGCACATGCCTGGGTGGAGGTAGATGGCCAGCCGTTAGGTGAGCCGGACCATGTCGCCCGATCTCTCCACCGCCTGCGGGGTACCGAATGACGCAAGCGCTGCAGCAATACCGCCGAGCCCTGACCTTGGCCCGAACCTACTACCCCAAGGCCTTTACCTACTTCGCGATTGCCTCTGTACTCCTGCTGGCATTGGCGCTACTCAATGCCACCGTTCCGGTGCTGCTGCGCGAAGCAACCAACCGGCTTGCATCAGGTGATGCCATGAGCATCATCCTGGTCACCGCAGCGGCCTACGCACTGTGCTGGACCGGTGCGCAGGTGCTGGAGTGGACCAAGAACATCCTCTCGGCCGCGGTGCTGGTGCGCTGCGACGCGGCCTTCTACCGCGCGTTCTTCGACCACCTGCTCAAGGTGCCACAGGCCGAGCTGCGCAAGCTCGACCAGGGTGTCCTGGTTGCCGATGCGCAACGTTCCAAGGGTGCCTTCAGTGCGCTGACCAGCACGCTGTTCTGGATTGTGCTGCCGACACTGATCGAGCTTCTGTTTGTCTTCGCGGTACTGGCAACGTTGATCAACGTTGCCTTCGCGGCGTCCTTCATCATGGCGATCGTCGGGCTGGTTGGGCTTTCGGTGCTGCTGTCACGCAAGGCCAAGGGCATCCACCAGCGGATCATGGAATCGAACAACCAGGTGATGTCGCATTTCACCGAGCGGATGCGCCTGGTCGAAGAGATCAAACTCAACAATGCCCAGCCCCTGGAGCAACAGCGCTTCGGCACCAAGGTCGGCGGCTTCATCGACAGCGTGTCCGTCGGCAATCTGCGCATCGGCCTGCTCATGCTGCTTCAGGTCACCCTGGTCGGTGCGCTGCTACTGGCCTCGACGCTCTACGTTGTCAGCGAAGTTGCGAAGGGCACCTACACGGTGGGTGACTTCGTCATGATCAACGGCTACGTCATGCAACTGACGATGCGCCTGGCCCTGCTGGCGAGCGTACTGATCGAGCTTCGTAACCATCTGGTCCTGCTGGACAGGGGCTTTCATTACCTGGACATGGCGCCGGAGCCACAGGGCAGACAGGCGCCCAACATGAATCAAGAGGTTCTGTTCGAGCTGAAGAGCGTGTCCTACCACGCCGAGGGACGGTCGATACTAAACAACATCGACCTGCAGATCCGTGAGGGGCATACCTACGCAATCACCGGTCCGTCGGGCGCCGGCAAGACAACACTGCTGCGCCTGCTGGTTGGACTGATCCAGCCGGAGGAGGGCACGGTTAGGGTGTTCGGCGCGGATACCAGGGAGCTGGACCGCACCGCTTTGCTCGACGTCGTTTCGGTCGTCACCCAGCACCCGCTGCTGATCGCCGGCAGCGTGGCTGACAACGTCCGCTACGGCGCAAAGCGAAATCTGAACGACGACCAACTCGACAGCCTCCTCGGCCAGCTCGGACTCGACGCCCACGCCATCGACAATTCAACACTGAACAAGCACGTCGGCTTCGATGCGGCTGCCGTGTCGGGTGGCGAGAAACAGCGCATCGCTATCGCCCGGGCATTGGCGCGTGGCACACCGACGATACTGCTGGATGAGCCTACCTCGGCCCTGGATGTCGCGAGCGAAGAGCGCACCATCGATGTGCTCAAGGCCAACGCGCGGACGCTAGTGCTGATCACGCATCGCCCGTCGGTTATCGTCAAGGCCGACTATGTCATCCACCTCGACGGCGACGGGACGGTGCGCATTAATTCGTCGCAATCCTAGGCGAGGGCCCGGCTACAGCAGGCAGCAAATTTTTCCAAACCTGAACAATCTGAGCGAGGTGTCGATTTTCGCAGGCGTCCGTACGACTATTTGAGGTAATCGCCCGGTCGGCGCGCAAACGCCATTCACGCGGCCATATTCAGGGGACGCCAAGGTTGCCGAGCGCTTCACCGAAAATGGCCAGCAAGAACACCATCTGCCTTCGCTACGACGGTACCGCGCTCTGCCCGCGTCGCGTGTCCCAGGCCAGCTCATAAAGGGGAGGCAGGCACGTGCAAGCGCTCCTTCTCAACATTACGATCCTGGCAGGCGAGCTATCCCAGGGCTCGCTCAACCCACTCCAGTCTGTCCTGACCAAAGAACATTTCCGCTCCGACAAAAAAGGTTGGCGCACCGAACACTCCGCGGTTCACCGCCTCGGTGGTTAGGCTTTTCAATCGATCCTTCACCACCGGGTCGCTGCATCGGCTCAGAACTTCCCGGGGTTCAAAGCCGTCCGCCGCTAATACCTCGGCGATCACGTCAGGCTGGTGCATGTCGCGTTGCTCGACCCACATAGCATTGAAAACGGCGTGCAGATAATCATGGAAACGCGGCGTGCCTAGATATGCCGCAGCGCCGCGCATCAGCGTCAAGGTGTTGATGGGGAAGTGCGGATTATGATTGAGCGGCACACCATAGCGCCTGGCGAAACGCTGTAGGTCCAGTTGGCTGTAGCGGCCCTTGGCTTCAACGGTGGCCGGTGAACTGTTGCCGGTCGCCTGAAACACGCCGCCGAGCAGCATCGGCTTCCACACCACGTCGGCGTCATGTCGCTCGGCTAAAGAGGGGAGTTGAGTCCAGGCCAGGTAACTGGCCGGGCTGCCTACATCAAAGAAGAACTCGATCTGCTTGCTCATGGTTCGCTACTCCTATCATTCAGAACGTTTCCAGCCAGGGGCGCAGATCCAGTTCGTGCGTCCATGCAGAGCGAGCCTGACAGTGTATTTGCCAGTACTGTTCAGCAATATGTTCCGGGTCGAGGATCCCGTCCTGCGCTTTCAGCGCATAGCGTTCCGGGAAATTGTCGCGGATGAACGCTGTGTCGATGGCGCCATCGATAATCGGGTGAGCCACATGGATACCTTGCGGGCCCAGTTCGCGCGCCATGCTTTGAGCGAGGGCGCGTAGCGCGAATTTCGCACTGGCGAAGGCTGCGAAACCGATGCCGCCGCGCAGCGATGCTGTCGCTCCGGTGAAGATTATGGTTCCACGCCCTCGTTGGAGCATTACCCTGGCGGCTTCGCGACCGGCAAGGAAGCCCGCCAAAGCGGCCATCTCCCACACCTTGCGGTACACGCGCTCGGTGGTTTCAGTAATCGAGAAGCGTACGTTAGCGCCGATATTGAAGACCATCACCTCGATCGGACCGACATCGCGTTCAATCCGCGTGAACAGCTCGAGGGTCTGTTCCTCGCTGCGTGCGTCACAGGCGAAGGGGTGAGCAATGCCGCCCGTGGATCGAATCTGTTCAACCAGCGGTTGCAGTTGATCCAGATGACGACGAGTAATGCAGACGGCAAAACCTTCACGGGCGAAACGGCGCGCGATGGCGCTGCCGGTTGCGTCGCCTGCGCCGATTATTAACGCGACGGGCTGAGAAGACATTATGCGCTCCTGGGTAAGTTCCTTTTTAGAACCTGTCAAGCTAAGGTGAGCAAAACCTTTATTCAGGAGTGTTTATGCGCTGGGAGGATCTCGATCAGCAGCCCTGTTCCATGTCTCGCGCGCTGTCAGTGGTTGGGGATCGCTGGACGCTGCTTATCCTGCGCGATTGCTTTCTCGGTATTCGCCGTTTCGACGTATTTGAAAAGCGTCTCGGCATCACCCGCCACCTGCTGGCGGATCGATTAAAGAAGCTGGTCGAGGCGGATGTGCTGGTTCGCGTGGCGTATCAACATAAGCCACTGCGAGAGGAATATAGGCTGACCGAACGTGGGCGGGATCTGCACCCTGTCATGTTGGCGCTGGTGCACTGGGGCGACAAGCACATGCTAGGTGGCCGGAGCGCGCCGGTGCTGCATCGTCACATTGGCTGCGGACAGCTCATGCGTCCGGTAGTGGTTTGCTCCGAATGCGGGGATCAGGTGCATGCGCGCGATGTGATTGTCGAGCCTGGTCAAGGCTGGCAGGGCGATGGCGTTGTACCGGACGGCCCAATCGCGGGTTGAGACCGAGGTAGGTGTTGCTCTGGTCATCCCCGCCTTGGATATTCCAGGCAAGTTCGTTGACGCAGGTGATAGCCAAATCCACGCCAGCCTGATGCAGACGGGAGCGGCTGCCGTGCTAGTTGCCGAGGATTAACTGATCGGGGGAAATAGCTGGCTCCTGGGCGCCAGCGTGTTGGGGGTGTGCTGGGTGCGCCCGGTTGCGGCTCCATGCGCCGTTCAGGCGCTGATCACCGTCTTCAGCCCTGCGACCAACCTGTCCTCCGCATCGTCCAAGCGTCGGTTGGTGGAACCACTGGACGTTCGGTGTCATCGAGATGGCCGGCGTCAGGGCGACGCCGTAGTAGGGTTCGGCGGGGTATTCCACTGAATGTATGCGTATGGCAAACGCGCCCTGAGTTGCGCCAGTGCTTGCTCCTACCGGCCCGGCACCCGGAAAACGGTTACCAGCACTATCGCATCGGTCACCGCATGCAATGCGTGGTCGGCGCCCCCTTCGAGAAACATCAGATCGTCCTGTTTCATCGTTTGCATGGAATCGCCTGCCCGTACCTCGATCGAACCCTGACGGCAAAAGAGCGTGATCGGACCGGCCACAGCGTGAGGCGGGACCGTTTTGCCAGCTTTCATGACCAGGCGCATCAGCTCGATTTCAGGTGTGCTAACCAGGGCTTGGGAGATTGGGGTTGGCGACTCACGGGAGGCGAGCAGATTCACTACCTCGGATGATTTTGCGTGTTGTAAAGCCACGTCTATTCCTGTTGAGCTGTAGTTGTCGCAAGCGTAGTGCATGAGCGACGGGATACAAAATCGGACCAGGGCGATGATCCTCCATGGTCCGAGGCAGGCTCGCTGTCGCACGTTGTTGGGCACGGCGACATGAGTGGGCCCATACCAGCAATTGGCGCCGCCCGGCTTTCTGATGGGATTGCCACTCACCATCGTCGGCCGGACCGCATCACATGCGCTGGTTGTCGTCAGGCCTGCCGTTAAGCTAGCCAGACGGGGGCTTGTTCTGGCTGGTCCTCAGGCCGTACGACGCGATTACATACCAACCCTGTCTCGGCCGTCATTCGCCTGGCGGCTTCCGGATCGTCGGCGAACGGCAGCAGTGCGGCCTGTTGCGCGTCGTCTCCGGACGCACTGGTTAACCACGCTATCGTGCAGACTAGAGCGAGCACCAAAACAATCGAGAGCGTTTCCATGGATCACCTCGCCATTGCCAGCCCGGGGATCGAAGCGTCCACGGCCCCACTGCCGGCACGCACGGTGCGCCAAGTGTTGTAGGCCATGAGCAACATGCCAGAGGCAAATAAGCCTCCCCCGATCAACCGCACCACATAACCTGGGTGGCTGGCCTGAAGCGCCTCCACGAAGGAATAGGTCAGCGTGCCGTCTTCATTTATGGCGCGCCACATCAGGCCCTGTGTAATGCCGTTGACCCACATCGAGGCGATGTAGAGCACGGTTCCGATCGTGCTTAGCCAGAAGTGGGCGTTGATTAGCGCAACGCTATTCATCTGTTCACGTCCCCATAGCTTCGGAATCATATGGTAGAGCGTGCCGATACTGATCATTGCGACCCAGCCGAGGGCGCCGGCGTGTACGTGCCCGATGGTCCAGTCGGTGTAATGGGAGAGGGCGTTGACGGTCTTGATGGCCATCATCGGACCTTCGAAGGTCGACATGCCGTAGAACGCGAGAGAAACCACCAGAAATCGAAGGACCGGGTCGGTGCGCAACTTATGCCAGGCGCCGGACAGGGTCATCATGCCGTTGATCATGCCGCCCCAGCTCGGTGCGAGGAGAATCACTGACATCACCATGCCCAGGCTCTGCACCCAATCAGGCAGCGCCGTGTAGTGCAGGTGATGCGGCCCCGCCCAGATATACAGGCTGATGATGGCCCAGAAATGGACAATCGACAGGCGATAGGAATAGATCGGGCGCTCCGCCTGCTTGGGGATGAAGTAGTACATCATTCCGAGGAACCCCACCGAGAGAATGAACCCGACCACGCTGTGCCCATACCACCACTGCACCATCGCATCGGTTGCGCCCGAGTAGATCGGGTACGACTTCAGCAGCGTGACCGGGACGAGCATGTGGTTGACGATGTGGACCATCGCCGTGACGATGATGAACGCGCCATAAAACCAGTTGCCGACATAAATATGGCTGACGCGGCGTTTGGCGATCGTGCCGAAGAACACCCATGCGTAAGCGATCCATACGATGGTGGCTAGCAGCGCGATCGGCCACTCCATCTCCGCGTACTCCTTGGAGGTGGTGTAGCCCAGCGGATAGCTCACCACCATCGCAGCGATAACGGCCTGCCACCCCCAAAAAACGAAACCGGCGATACTATCGGATATCAGCCGTACTCGGCTGGTCCGCTGGACCACGTACAGGGACGTCGCAAGCAGCGCGTTGCCGCCAAACGCGAAGATGACAAGGTTGGTATGCAGCGGGCGGATGCGGCCAAAGCTGGTCCAGGGTAGGTCAAAATTCAGGTGCGGCCAGACCAGTTGCGCTGCAATGAAAACGCCCAGCGCCATACCCACAATCCCCCATATGAGGGTCATGAGCGTGAAGTGGCGAACGACACTGTAGTTATAGGTTTCGCCGGGTGAACCGGCAGATATCGCGTGGGACATGAGGGCACCAGGTTGCGCGGAAGGGGATTGATTGGCCACCCAGCCCCTGTAGTCCTTTCTTCGAAGGCTATTGTTTGTCAGACGAGGCGAGTGCACCAAAACAAAGCATGGCAAGTCTGCTCGCCTCACTCGATTAAGACAAAAGAATCTTATTGCCGTTTAAGTGCATCATTATTGATATAAGAGAAATCGGTGGGGTGACCGAGCCAGCTAGGTCACGTGGTGGCGCCGACACGCTTGAGCCGCGGAAAGCGGGACATCGTTGCGATGTGATCACGCACCTCGAGCCGGAGGCCGAACCACAACGTGCACTTGAGATGGCATCGTCACCTGGAACGACATGGTGCAGTGTGGCGCGAATGCGAAGCGGCCTTCACGATCAGGCGGTTCAGCAAGCCCGCTCAGGGCATCGTGCGCGCCCTGAATAATGACGTAGCGCCGCGGCGATCATCGTTGCGCTCTGTCGAACGGGTTTGGATTCGGCGTCGTCAATGCCGGCGTGCTGTTCGCTGGGGGCCGGTCCGTGGCATGTGCCCATCAGTGAGCGGAAGAGGCCGCCTCAGTAGCGAGGCGGCCCTAAGTGGCGCTCAGAACCTGACTACAGCCCCGTCTTCCGGGACGTCGACACGGTCTCGCACGCCCTTCTCGGCAACATAGGCTTTGAGCTCTTCACGGGTCTGGCTCATATGGTTGATCGAGTCCATATGAGTGGCCACGATCCTGGCGTCAGGCACAGTTTGGGCGGCCCGGACGACATCTTCCTTGCCCATGAGAATGGCGCCGTCGAAGCCGGTTACCAATGCGTAGCCCGCATTGACCACGATGACGTTCGGGCTGTACTGAGTCAGCGCCTGATCCACCTCGTCACGCCAGATCGTGTCGCCAACCAGGTACGTGGTCTTCCGTCCCGGTGCCTGAAACACGACCCCCATCGCCTGACCGAGCATTTCAGCGAGTTGTGCATTGGCGTACATCTTGTCGGTGCCATGCTGGCCGCCGGTCTTGCTCAGGGTAACTCCGCCAAATTCAGTTCCGTCCTCCAGGACACGAACATCCTCAAAGCCCTGGCTGCGAATGAGCTTCGCATCGGATTCGTTCTGCACAAACAGGGGGAGGCGCTTGGGTATCAGTTGCTGGGCCGCGTCATCCCAATGGTCGAGGTGGGTGTGCGTCACGATGATTGCATCCACGTCAGCCAGTACCTGCTGCGTGGACATGGGCAACTCGACCATCGGATTGCGCAGCTCGCTGCGATACGTGCCTTCGAAACCGGGATAGGCATCTTTTTTGGCAAGCATCGGATCGATGAGGAACGTGGTATCGGCGTAGGTGACTTTCACGGTGGCGTTGCGGATCTGCTGCAGCTGCACCGACGTGCTGGCCGAGGCGGTTGAGCTGGTGTTTGTGTCGTTGGCCCGGCTGGCACCGGCGGTGAGGCTGAGCGCAAGTACCAGAGAACCTGTGAGGGTACGTTGAAACAGCATGGGATGACTCCTGAGGACTGTGCCGTTAAAGGAACGCACATCTTGCGGGGCGGGCCGAAGAGGCGACATCGGCCTGAATGACAATCATGGATATATTCGGGCCAAGCTGTCATCGAAGCGGCCGTATATCGTCGGCCCAGCCCACGGCGTAAAGGAGCGCCAGTCGACGCGCTCGATCTGGCCCCAGCACCAACTGATCAATGGTGAAAGCCGGGAACCGGGTAACTGAACGGTTGGCCCAACTAAGGCCGATAGATAGATATGGGCCAGGTTTAGAGGATCGTGGGATACTGGCAGCCCCCCACATCACCGCTGCGGAACTCCCATGTCGTCGCTGAACGTCTGCGTTGTCGCCTTCGAAGGCGTGAGCCTTTTCCACCTCTCTGTACCCGCGATGGTGCTGGGTGCTGGGGATGGAGCGTCGACCACCGCCCGTTATGAGGTGTCCTACTGTGCGGCGCGGCCGGGCAAGGTGCGCTGTGATCAGGGACTGACCATCGACGTGCCGGACGGGATGGCGGCCATGGTGTGCGCCGACATCGTCATCGTTCCGGCCTGGAACGATCCAGAGATGCCGGCGCCTGTCGAGCTGATAGAGGGTTTGCGCCAGGCGCATGCGCGCGGAGCCCTGATCGTGGGCCTATGTCTGGGCGCCTTCGTGCTGGGCGACGCCGGGTTGCTCGATGGGCGGGAAGCAACCACTCACTGGGTGGCTCGCGAGGTGTTTGCGCGGCGCTTTCCGCGCAGCCATTTTCGACCCGATGTGCTCTATGTGGCGGATGACAACGCCATCACCTCCGCCGGAACGGTGGCGGCCATCGACTGCTGCCTACATCTGCTGCGTCAGCGCCGCGGTGCGGACGTGGCCAATCGGGTCGCGCGGCTGCTGGTCACACCCCCGCATCGCCAGGGAGGACAGGCCCAGTACATTGAACAGCCGGTACCCCAGCTGCCGAGCGAGAGCCGTCTACCGGAAGTGCTGGCCTGGGCGCGGCAGCATCTGGAGCAAAGCCTGTCTCTCGATGCCCTTGCCGAGGCGGCCCATATGAGCCGTCGTACGTTTACGCGGCGATTCCGGGAGGCGACGGGCACCACCTTCGTCAAATGGCTAAATGCAGAGCGGGTTGCAAGGGCCCAGCAGCTGCTGGAAACCACGGACATGCCCATCGACTGCGTGGCCTCGCAGGCCGGTTTCGGCACCACGCTATCGCTGCGTCAGCAGTTCGCGGCCCAGCTGGGCACCACGCCGTCAGGCTATCGGCGTACCTTTCAAGCGGTGGTGAAAACCGGCTGATAAACGCCTTGGCGTGCTTTGAGTCGTCTACGCACACCTACCAATGGCACCGGCAACAGGGCCAGCGTCGCCTGCGTGATCATGCGTACCGATCGCTAGATCTGACCCAAGGCTGCTGCCGAAGCCACAGCCGCCGCGATGTTTATTGCATCGAGCTTGCGCATGGCGTTCTCGTGATGAAAGCGCACCGTCCGCGCACTCACACCCAGGATCAGCGCCACGTCGGCCTGGCTCTTGCCGCGCGAGGCCCAGAGCAGGCATTGGCGTTCACGGCAGGTCAGGGGCAAGACACCACACGCGCCTGACAGCTCTCCGACTCGCAGGTGCAGCGTCGTCGCCAGCCCTGACAGCAGGTAGGCGTCGCGTATGCCGATTTCTCGCGCACCGACGTTATCGGTGCGTTGGCTCACATTAAGTGCAGCCAGCTGCTCGCCCCGCACGTGCGCGGGGACGGTCGCGCCCCGGCAGGTGTCAATCCGGTGAAGACGCGCGCATGACAAAAAGGCCAGCTCATCAGATCCGAGCGATACCGGACTCAGTTCTGACCACAGGAAGGGAAGGGGGCAGCCACGCAACCGCTGCATGAACGGATCAATGCACCCATAGCCGTTGGACCGATACAGCACCTGCCAGCGCTCGTCGCAATTGGAGACAAGCACCGGCGAGCCCTTGAGCACGCAACCCGTCACGCTGATAAGGCGTACTGATCGATACCCAGCCGGGCGAACAGCGCACCCAACACCCGATGCACCTCATCAAACCCATCCGCCTCGCACAGAGCATGCGTGGCACGCCTGATCAGATCGAGCTCCACGACGACCTCCAACCGGCACCGAACGAAAACACAAACGCACTCAGGCCATGCTCAGCCAGGCACAAGACATGACCAAGGCACGCAGGCGTGCCCAGGCGCACACGCCCGAACAAAACAGCCAGAGACAGAAACCAGCCAGCAGACCAAATGAGAAAAAGGAACGGGCCAAAAGAGACCCGCTCCCCGGCAGCTAGCCTGCAGCCGCGCCGGATACGGCGCGCCGATACAGCACGACCATCTCGTCGAGCAGCGATTCAGCGGCATACAGCGTAATCTTCAGCCGCAGGTCCTGGGGATAGAACCCATCAGGCCCGCCAATCTGCTGCAGCAGATCCTTGACCATGTCGGCACGCAGCTCGGCCTCAGCCAGCACAGGCTGTCGTGCAGGAACGGCCGCAGACAACGAGGGCGACGATGGTGATCTTGAACGGTAAGGGAAGGGTAGAAGCCTGGATTCGCAATCAGCCATGGCACACCTCCGAAGAGGCGACACAAAACGAAGCTGATGAATCATGGTGGGGCGCGGGCGTAAAAAGGAAGTATCGCATGTTGCTGGTGCTCCTTGGTTCGATTAAGGAGCCGCCTCTGCCGTTGCTACGCGGTAATGGAGGCGGACCGCACGGGGGTAGCAAACCGGGAACCAAGGGAACCGGCCAGGCCGAAGCCTGCCCCGCACGGCCCGCCATAGCAAAGCAGTAGCTTGGTGCTAAGCACCAACTACCAGCTATGACGCTGCCGCGCCTTGGTTTGCCAAGTTGCTACACCCGGTCGTGGGATTTACCACGACCGGGACAGTCTAGCGCGGGGGGTATGGGTAGGGCAAACAGACTGCGGCGTAGTTGCGAGGGCGACTTTCGACCCGTAGCAGCCGTTCACGAGGGGCGGATTTTCCAAAAAAACCCAGTGAGCACCAGCTAGCAGTTATGAACTGATAATCGAGATGTCGTTACTTACGAGAATGCCTTAGCAACCGAGTAATGAAGGTTAACGTATCCCTTATCCACATGCCTCCTATTTCCTCGGTGAAATTGATGAAGTATCACTTCTCCACGGTCATCCGTGTAGGTTACATAAAAAATTCCGATTATATATAGGAGCCGGAATAGCTCTCCGATATCATATTTAACGCCTTCTTCCTGCATTTTTCTATGAGCGGGCTCAAGCTCTTTTAGCGCCATAGCAAGATCATACTTATGCCCCTGCTCAAAGGCTCGCCGACACCTGCCCGCAAATACACGAAAGAACGGGGGTTACACTTTGAGCTTTTCCGGACTCCAAAAGATCTTTTAGTTTGGATATAACAATACTTACAGAATCACCTTTATTTATCGGTGCTTCGCTGCTTTTGGCTGTATCTATCTCTGCGACTTGCGCATCCGCCATGGTTATAATGGCAATTTTTTCCTGATTCTTTCCCTTAACCAATATTTCGGTGGAGCCTATAATTTTTTCAAGCTCTTCTGGACATTCGTCAGTAGCATAAAAGTCGTTTGCAGGTACGAATTCGACCTTTTCGACTCCCTGGTCACTGAGGTGTTGACGCAGCTGGGTACTTGTCCATCCTATTTGGACACCCTCTATTTCGCCGCTTTGCAAATCTTCTTGCTTGTAAAACAATTTCTTCGAAAATTTTCCCACCCCAGTTTCAGGGCAAGCTGCGGAGATGCTCGGCACTAATAGGGCGAGCAGGATTGCAATTTTATTTATCGCCATGATTTTGGCCCCAGGCTCCAGGAATATTTGGTGCAGTCCCACCGGCATTCTCGATTATGTTATCAGCCGCTGTATTGGAATTGTTGCCTGTTGGAGGAATTCGATAGGGCCCCTGAGAGTAGTTATTTCCCGAACCAGTTACTGCCTTATCAAAATCACTCTGAGTGGTTCCAGCAGGTGGCCAAATAATTCTGTTTGTATCATTAGCCCCGGGATTTTCAAATGCATTTCTGTCGTTATTGTAAGTATCACTTTCGTTCTGGGTCATTGGCCCATTAGGTTTCACAGGGCCGGTGCCTCCGCCAGCTAGTGAGTACTGGCTATCAATCACTTTCTTCGAATTCCCGCACTTATCGAACTCCCAATGCCAAACGATAACGGCGCAATGAACTGGTTTAGCCATACCAGGAGGTAGCAATGAAAGCGGCCGACAAGTCATGGTGACTTCGAGTCCGTATTGGTCAATATATTTGAGTGGGTTCCCCATCGCATACCCGTAGGTATTCAGTCCCCCCTTAAGTCCAATCGGATCGCTTTCGACGTATCGTCCGCCTACCTGGCGTCAAAGCTACAAACCCACACAGCCAAAGCCCCGCCCGCCTGCCTTTCAAGCCAGCACAAATCCACAAAGCAGCACGCTAACCAGCCACACCCCCCAAGGAAGGTGGACGAGCACCTTCCTCATGCAACCGCAAGCACAATGACGAAGCAAGACAGTGAAATGATGGAAGTTACTGCCGCTCGAATGTAGGCCCTGACAATTTGACCCGCTTCAAGCGACATGCCTTTTGATTCCGGGTTCTTATACAGAATAAATTGCAAAACAACTGACGAGTAAAATTCATACCCCTTTATGTTTGCAGAGCCGAGTGCGTCCTCTAATTCAGGCTTGATGCTTAAGCACTTAATCAGTCCGTATATCCCTGCACATAGCGCAGCGGTTAAAATGGCACCTAAAATCATGATTACTCCAGTGGTATATTCAAGCCTACGCCAGATCCGGTGACTTTAGCACCGATAGCTGGTCCGACTCCTACACGGCCGGAAACGCCATTTGTCCCTTGAGTGGAAGATACATCAACGCTGATTGGTCCATATATCGGCACAGATAATCCAGCAGACGTCCCTACTGTAGTCATTTTTGAATTTACTGAGCCTGCCGATCCGGACACTCCAGCCGTTACGGAAACGCCTATGCCTATGCCCGGAGCAATCGAGAAACTCAGATTATTCTGGCTTGGTGAGACACTCAAATCGCCTGAAATAACTACCGGGACTGGCCCGAGTTGCCCCCAAACTCCAAGTTTAACGTCCACGTTAGATAAGCCTCGCGTCGAGCCTGGAAGCGCAGAAGCCAAGCCCGATGGGCAGTATCCTTCAGGATATGGGATGCCTCCGTTGCAGATCGTTTGCCCATACTCATCCTTCCAACATTTGCTTAAGCCATAGGGATCTACAAAGATCAAAGGGTTTCCCCCAACATATCCATATGTGTTCAAGCCACCCGCCAGCCCGATCGGATCACTTTCGACATAGCGCCCCGTCTCGGGGTCGTAATCGCGGAAGTAGTTGTAAACTAATTCACATCAGCACCTCTGACTCCCGAGCTACCTGGTCGCATCGGCAGCACATTACACGCTGCGCTCAACCCATCCTACGAGCTAATCAGCTAACTCAAACTCTAGGGAGTCAATTTGCTCTAATATAAATCCGTCGTCGTAATACAATTCCACATAAGGCTCTCCACTCATCATTGTGCCCGCTGTGTCTATTGACTTGATTTTAAGCTTAGCTTCCCTTGAAATGGATATGCTGCGTGCGTGACAGTATATGTTTCCAGCACGCTGTGTTTTGCAGAACTGCTTTTGAGAATTGTCTGGGAGGATGTAATAGGCAGTTACCTCATCCCAGAACTCCTTCTCCCCAATCTTGAGCTCATCCAAAACCATGACTTCAAACAGAGTTTTCTCTACGCAAGAAAACTCCGAGGGATCATCTGAGTTTTTCGAAAAGCACTCCACCCATAGTCTGTTGCTGTATGTGGCCCAGAGATTTATTTTTTTGGTTAGGACTAACATATTACTGCCCTCCGGTTCGCTGGGCGCCAGGGCGCGTTGCGTCAATTACATCCTGCCTTCTTACTCGCTCCGCATGGTTTGAAACGCCTGTTCTAACACTTCCATCAGGGAGAACATTGCGGAAGTTTGGGTGTGTGTGCTCTGCCATCCCAGCGTGAGGCTTTGAGGGGGGAGTATGGACCTCTTTGAATACGTCACCTTTCGCGTTGCGAACTTTAGTGATTCCTTGAGGCAGTGTCCCGCTAATAGTGCGAGGGACAGGACAGTAAGCACGTTCTCCTTGTGGGTTTAGACCGCCCCTGAGCCCCCCAATTGGCCCCACGCCTCCAGTTGGGTTACAGATCAACCCCTCAAAACCAGGCGTACAAACATTGCCACCCAACCCATCATCAATCATCAATCCAAATGGATCGATAAAGTTAACGGGATTGCCTTCTACGTACCCGTAAGTGTTAAGCCCACCATTGAGCCCAATCGGATCACTTTCGACGTATCGTTCGCCTACGCGGCGTCGTAGCTACAATCCCACACAGCCCAAGCCCTACCTGCCTTCCACGCCCTCACAATCCAGCAAAGTGGCACTCTAACCAGCTACAACCCCCAATGCACTTTTTCGCTTAATTCCCGTGAACCGGACGTGCTTTTCAGCAAGCCGCGCGGGCGTGCAGGTGTGCGCGTGAGCGCACGGCAGTGCGAACGGGTGGCCATCAGCGGGCACCCAGGCAGCGGGAATGGTTGGGGGTGTGGCGAGGGCCGCTAGAGGTCTTCTTCGCTCTCTGCGCGCAGGGCGGCGAGCAAGGCGGCTTTATCCTGCAGCTTCGCCGGGTGGGTGGCGGTGTGGATTTCCTGCAGCTTGCGGATCGATACGTGGGTGTAGATCTGCGTGCTGTTCAGGTCGGCGTGGCCGAGCATGGCCTGGATGTACCGAATGTCCGCGCCATTCTCCAGCATGTGGGTGGCCATGGCGTGCCTGAGCAAGTGGCAGGAACCGGGCACGTTGATGCCGGCATGGCGCAGGAAGCGCTTCACCTTGTCGCCCACCTTGTTGTCGCGGAAGGGTTCGCCGTAATCGTTGAGGAACAGGCACTGCTCGTTGATGTTGAGCAGCAGCTGCGGGCGCACATTATCCAGGTACGCCTGCAACCAGTGCCCTGCTCGCGCACCGAGCGGCAACAGACGGTCTTTGCCGCCCTTGCCATAGCGGACGAACAGGGTCATCTGGGCCAGCGAAATATCCGACAGCTGCAGAGCGCACAGCTCAGAGCGACGCAGGCCGGCGCTGTAGAACACTTCCAGAATGGCCCGATCACGCACACCGTAGGGCGTGCTCACGTCCGGCTGCAGCATCAGCTGCTCGATCTCGTCCAGCGTCAGTACCAATGGCAGGGAAGCCGTGTGCCGGGGCACAAACAGCTCCGAGGCGGGGTTGTAGAGCAGGTGATTTTCTTGCGTCAGCCATTTGAAGAACTGCCTAACGCTGGTGATGTAGTGGTTGCGGGTGCTGGGTGACAGCGCTTCGCCATTGGCCTGGCGGTAGTAGTACAGGTGCCTCTGGTAGCTCTCCAGAATCGGCTTGGTCACGCTCTGCGGCCGGTCGATACCGAGCCCATCGCACCACCCAACAAAGCGCCGAATGTCGCTCTCGCGTCGGTGCAGGGTGCTGGGAGAGTAATTACGCACCTGCATGGTTTCGTTGTAGCGCAGCAGGTAGCCATAAAACCCGGTGTGCTCGATGGCCACCGGCAGGCGTTTGACCTTGATCGTACGTTTACGTTTGAGCGCCATGATCACAACGCCTGATAGGTACTTTTCGGCGCACTCGCCGGCCATTCGTGGAAAGCCCCGGCGTGGCTGGCATCGGCCCTATTTGCAGGTGCCGCGATGACCCCGTTATGGCCCCGCGTTGGCCCCGCGAAGTGGGCCACCAGCCCCCGCGAAGTGCTCGTCATAGGCATGGGTTCGGACGCCTGGGCGTCGTGTGCGGGGTGGCTGATCAACTGCTCGACCGCCAGCAAACCCATCAAAAAGCTCCCACCGTCTTCGCCTTCGCCGCCGTACAACAGCTCGTACTCGAACGATTGGCCACGCCCGCCGCGATGGGTCAGCAAGTACTCCATGTTGACCAAGCGCTGCACATGCACGCGCACCTGGGTTTCACTCCAGCCGCAGAGTTGGCGCACTTGCCGGCGGCTAAAGCGGAAGTCACGCTGCTCAATGCCCTGCGCTTTGGCCTCGGCGGTGACACGTTGCTTGATCAGGGTGAGCAACTGCCGGGTTTGCGGCGGCAGCTCGTCCAGGGTCTTGCCCAGCACCTCATGGGCCAGCCGATTGGCCAGGGCAATGTCCTCGCGCGTGGCCTCGATGTATTCCACCGGCTGACCGTGATGGTTCAGGGTTTTCACCGGGCGCTGGTACTGGTGCAGCAAGGCGATGCTGTCGATCAGCGTCAGGTACTTTTCATGGTCGCGGCGGGTGCGGGTCTTGTCGGCGAGAAAGGTCAGCTGATCGGCGAAGGGGTTGATCACGATCAGCGGTTTCAGCAGGCGCTGGGCGTTGCGGTGCAGCTGCAGAATGCGTTGTTTCTCCAGCTTGGTCTCCAGCCCCTGCAGGGTGCGTTTCACCCGCTGGATTTGATGGATGGCCTCGGTCTGCTCGCGCGATTCGTTCACTGTGAGCACCAGGCAGCGGTTCATCAATTCTTCGTCGATGTCGATGGCGGTGGTGGTGAGGAACAACATCACTGGGCCTTCCACGCAGTAATCGCGGGTTACCAGCTGGCCGCTGTTGTCGTCTTTGCCGGTGGAGGCAATCCGTACTTCGCCCTCGCTCTGCAGCAGCTTTAGCGCGTAGCTGGCGGTGTGTGCGCCTTCCTCTTCGGTGATGGCGAGGATCTTGTGTTTCAGCCGCGTCTCGCCCATGTAGAACAGGCTCTGCCCGGTCATGGCCGAATACTGCACGCGCTCGTCTTCGGGCATAAAGGCCAGCACCGCGTCCATCAACGATGACTTGCCGGCCGCGCTGGAACTCTGAATCACCACCGCTAGCGGTCGCTCCAGTTTGCGGCTGACGCCGGCGAGATAACCCACCAGCTTGTTGGTTTCCTCACCCACCACGCCGGCTGCTGTGAAGTCCGCCAGGATGCGTTCGGGCAAGACTGGATCGCGCAGCAGGGCCAGGGCAGCGGCGCGGGCCTCGCCGTCCATGCTGTCGACCGGGGATGACTCCACCGGACGCTGCTGGCGGAGCTGTTCCTGCTCCAGGGCCAGCAACAGCTTGCCCAGGTCTTTCTTGATCACCTCGCCACTGACGCCCAGCTCGACACTGGCCTGGTTGGTAAACACCTGGCGCTGCTTGCTGCTGTACAGGTCAAGTTTGTCCATGTGGTAGTGCTCGTCGTTTTGCGCCAGCAGCTGGATTTTCAGTTGGTCGGCGCTGGCGTTCTTGTCCAGCCCGCGCACGCGGTACAGCCTGTCGCCAAACTGGGTGTACAGGCCATCGTCGCGGGCCTCTAGGGCAGCACCGGGTGCGGGCAAGGTCGGCATCGGCGTCGCCTGCGGGTCGATGGGGTTGTCCGGCATGGCCACGTCCGGCTCAGGCTGCGCAGTGACGGCGGCGACTTTAGCGGCTAAAGAAAAATCATCCGCCGCGGTGCTGATAACCGGGGCCGGCCCGCTGCCGTTGCCCATCCACTCAGCCTGGCGAAGCAACGCCGCCAGCGCCTTCTGCGCCGGCTGCATCTGGCAGGCGTACTGGTTGGCGTCCATGCCCTGGGGGAACAACACCCGGAACGCTTCGATGCCGTGCTGATTGAGCTGCTGCGCTACATCCTGAGCGGCCCGGTCGCCGGCCTCGTCGCGGTCGTAGGCAATCAGCACCCGCTTTACGCCGATGCTGACCAAAGCCTGCAGCAGCTCGGCGGTGAAGCCGTTCACACCAAAACTCGCGGTCACCTGGCGAAAGCCTGCGCGCCAGAAGCTCAGCGCATCGATCAGCGACTCGCACAGAATCACCTCGCGGGCCGAAGCCAGCGCCGCCAGGTTGAACACCCCGACATGCGGCCCCGGCAGGTAGCTGTGTTTCGGCGTGCCTTCGCGCAGGTTATCCAGCAGCTTGCGGCCGTACACCTCGCCAATCACCCCGCTGGCGTCCATGCACGGAATCACCAGCGAGCCGTTGAAGTGTTCGTGCCCGGACTCGCGGTAGATGCCGATCTGTTGCAGGCGTGCACGCAACTCGGCACCGGTTTTACGGTTCTTCTGCGGCAGGCGCAGGCCCAGCGTGCGGTTGGCGTAGCCCAGTTTGAAGTGGCTGATCAGCTCGGCATCGTCCAGCCCGCGTTTCTGCAGATAGGCCAGGGCCTCGGGCGACTGCAGCAGGGTCTGGTGATAAAACTCGATTACCTCCTGCAGCAGTTGCTGTTCGTCACCCTGGACGGACACGGGCAGCGGCAGGCTCGGCACCGTGGATTTGCGCTGCGGCTCGGCAGCATCAGCGGCTAAAGAAAAAACCTGTCCGGTGTCGTTGGCCAGCCATTCCACTGCCGGGCGAAAGGCCAGGCTGCGGGTCTTCATCACCCAATCGATTACCGAGCCGGCAGCACCACAACCGAAGCAGTGAAACAGGTTCGACTGCGGGCTGATCACGCACGACGGGGTTTTGTCGGCATGGAACGGGCAGCACAGCGCAAAATCCTTGCCCTGCTTGGTCAGCACATGGCCCTGGCTCTCCACCAGCCGCAGCAGGGACACCTCGGCCTTGATCCGCTCGATCACGTCATCAGCGATACGCGCCATAAAACCCCCGGCTGGCAAAAACCTGTCAATAGCTTTGGAGTTAAAATAACCCCGTTGCAGAGTACTCTGTATCAGAGTACTGTCAACCGCTCGATCAAATCCAGGGGGTAGGGTTATGCCATCAGCACTGCAGCGGATGAGCGCCATGACACCCGAAGACAAAGACTTCTATACAGACTTGGGCCTGCGTATCGCCCAGGCCCGCAAAGCCCAAAACATCACTCAGCAGCAGATGGCCACGCTGCTCGGCATTTCCCAGCAAACCGTGGCGCATTACGAAGTGGGTCGCTTGCGGATTTCCGTGGCCACGCTGCGGCAACTGGCCGAGGTGCTTAATTTCTCGGTCGATGAACTGGTGTACGGCATGGCGACTAAAGAAAAAGGCCGGCGCGGCCCCGACTCCAGGCTGCAACAGCAAATCGAGAAAGTTCGCCTGCTGCCCCGCACTAAGCAGCAGTTTGTGATGGACATGCTCGATACGGTTATTCAGCAAACGGCGACATAAAAACAGCCGCTGAAAGAAACAACAAAAAGCCCAGCTATCAGCTGGGCTTAGGGCGTTTATTTTTTAATTAAAAAGAACAGGCCCGCCGAAAATAACCAGATAAAGCCCTGCCAGATTCGCCCCCACCACCAAGATCGATCCAGGGTTAAGCCACGGCCTGGCGTTGCTTTTCTCTCTCCCCCGCAGCTCTGCTGCTGCCTGCCGACGACCTGCCAACCATCCTCAACAGCACCCCAAAAGCGTGGCTGATTGACGTCACCCTGAGCGCCAATCGAAGCCGCCTGGTCAAAAAGTGGGCTGTAGCCTCGTGTGACTACAATCACCCCAGCATTTACGGGGCCTCCAGAGCATGTTGTAGCCGCGTGAGGCTACAGCCGTTTTTTCACAAATAGACAATAAGCCAACATAATCAATGACTTATGCGCACCGGATAGGTGCGTATGGTGTATAGCAAAATCGCCGGGGCTTAAGGGCCAGCAGAAACCGCGAAAACACCCGGAGTTAAGGGGCAAACACCGGCCAGAGGGTCAACTTCTCCCCCAGCGGCTTGCCCGCTGGGAAAAGTAGCCAGGAAATAGCGCAAAAGTAGCCGTTAGATAGCAGCCCGGTAGCAATCAGAGAGCAACCAGATAGCCCAAAAGAAGCAATCCACTAAACCATGATGCCGAAATGATGCGCCGATAACGCAGGGTGATGCACGGATAATGCAAAACGATTATCAGCCCCGTGTGAGCCGGATCGTGGAACTATTGAGCAATAGGCCGGCCGATATAAAAACACCGGCGCGGAGCCGGTGTTGATGGGGGACACAAGACGTGGCTTGCCTTCAGATTTAGTTGCCTTTTGCCAACGTATACGGCCGCATGGACTCATGATCTTTATAAACAAACTGTTCGCAAATATCGACAAGTCCACCCATTGACTGCGCGACGCAAAGCTTCACCTCTAAAAACTCCTCTTCGCTTGTGTTCTCCTTAATATCTCTAAGAAGTTTTCCAAGAATGCTTATGCACTCTTGGGAGGCATTAAAAATAATTTCTGCTGATTTTTTATCCATCACTTAACTCCCAAGCAACCGCGAGAATCTAAACAATCTGAGTAGCACTTCTGAAAATTCATAGACTGTAGGTCTGTATCGGGAAGACCAGCGCTACATAGCGCCGCACACTCGGTTCTTGCGCGCTTGCAGCGGTCTGGATCGTCCTCATCTGGGGTGCAAGCCTCAACTGCTTTAGTAATTAGCGGCTGCAACCAAGGGTTGATATACCTGTCAGTTAAAATGAAGCTACCAACACCGACAGCCCCCACCGCCGCTGCCGCACAGGCACTACCACCAGTTGCAGCGCAGATAGAGCCAGCGCTTGGCAATGTTACCTTTAATACCTCGCCCACCGTGGCTACCTGCAGCCCCATCGGATCGGTGTAGCGCACCGGGTTGCCATGGACATACCCGTAGGTATTCAGACCACCAGCCAACCCAATCGGATCGCTTTCGACGTAGCGCCCCGTCTCGGGGTCATAATCGCGGAAGTAGTTGTAATGCAGCCCGCTTTCGTCGTCGTAGTACTGACCGGGGAACCGGAGGTTGATGGTGGCAGTTCCATCAGCCGCACCGACGCCGAAGGCATCGGATTTCCATCGCCAGACTTCATCACCGGACTGGTTGGTGGCTAGCCTTGGGGTGTTGAGGTGGTCGGCATGCAGATAGAACGCGTTGCTGCTGGCGATGCCACCCTCAGCATCGTAGGTCAGGGTGATGCCACCTAAAGGCAGGCTGTCCAGCCACAGAAAGAACTGGCTGCTAAGCTTGGCGCCAGTGGGGCTGTACCGGGTTTCGCCAAGGAGCTGGCCGTTCGGGCCGTAAAGAAAGGTTGTTGTCGCTGTGCCGGTGATCTTGTTGGTTCGCTGGCCCAATGCGTTGTAGCGGTATTGCGCGATCACATTGCTGCCGATGTTCACCTGAGCCAATCGGCCCTGAGCATCGTACTCAAAGTTTCGGTTATTGCTGTATTGCGTCAGGCTGCCAGTGGCATCGGTGGTTACGGCCAGTCCGTCGATGCTTACAAGCCGATTGCTGTCGCTCGCATAGCTGAGGTCGGTGACCACGCTGCCCATGGGCTGGCCTTCGCTCAGGCCGATGAGCGCTTTGCTGGTCCGGTTGCCCACCGCGTCGTAGCCATACTGTAAGCGCTGGTTGCCTTCATCTTCACGGATCAGCCGATCGAGCGCGTCATAACCGTAGAGCAGATCACCGAACAGGCCGCTCTCCAGGCTCTGGATATTGCTGTTGGCGTCGTAGCCATAATTGGCCTGCCAAGGTCCGACGCTTTGCTGGGTGAGTCGATAGTCCTGATCATAGGTGCGTGAAAGATTGATGCCGTTGGCCCAGGTAAGACTCTTCAGCGGCCCGAACGGCAGATAGCTCAGGTCGCTGGCAAAGGCAGCAGGCTGTTCATCGATAACGATGTCGACCTCTCCAACCTGCCCGGCAGCATTGCGTTGGTATTGCACGGCAAAGCCTGCCGGGTAATCGATGCGCGTGAGCTGACCAGCGCCATCGTAGCTGTACTGCAGCGTGTCATAGATATCGCTACCCACCACCTCGAGTGAGCGAAGCTGCTGCACCAGGTTGCCGCGTGCGTCGTAGCGATAGCCAAGCACTCCACTGGCATCTTGCACGGTGGTCAGCCGGCCAACCCCGTGATTGCCGTCGGCGGTCATGTCGTAGTGGTACTGAACGTTGAGCGCCGGGTTGGCGGGGTACGTTTTACTGGTCAGACGATTCAGGGCGTCGTAGCTGTAGCTCGTGACCACGCCGCGGGCGTCGGTCTTGCGGATCACGTTGCCGGCCGCGTCATGTATAAATGTGGCCGTGCCGCTGTCTGGACTGACTAGTTGAGTAAGATTACCTACCCCATCGTACCGGTACTGGGTGGTAACGCCTCTCGGGTCGCTTACCTGGGTGAGGTTATCCTGAGCATCATAACCAAGGGCAGTAACGCCATTGAGCGGGTCGGTGCTGGTGACCAAGCGATCCAGTGCATCGTAGCTGTTGGTGGTGCTGTGTTGCTTGGGGGTGGTACCAACCGCGAGATTATCGTTCAGGTCGTAGCCGTACTGCCTGGTCTGGCCTTGTGCACCGACGGCGCGCAGCAGGCGTCCGAGCTCGTCATATACCCAGGTCTGCTGCTGGGTCAGTGCACCGGTGGCATCATTGAGACGCTGAGCGGTGCGGTTGCCCATGAGGTCGTAGTCATATTCAACCTTCTCGCCCAAACTGTTGGTAACCGCTTTCAGACGACGGGCACCGTCCCAGGTGTACTGCAGCCAGCTCCCGTCACCGCGGGTCACCTTAGCGATCTGCCCAATGGCGTCGTGCTCGAAGCTCGTGCTGCTGCCGGCAGTGCTTGTGGAACTCAGCCAGCCCTGGGGCGTGTAGGTCAGGGTGGTCGTCACACCGTTGGCATCTATCAGGCTCTGCGGGTTGCCGTAGGTGTCGAAGTTCGAGAGCTGTGTGACATGGCCAAGGGCATTGGCTACCTGTGTCAGGTGGCCTTGGGCGTCATAGGTGTAGGTGGTGACATCTGACACGTCGCTGCGAGGGCCGTCGGCCGTCTCGATCAGTCCGAGGCTGTTGTAGGTGTAGCTCCAGCTGCGCTCAAGCGCTTGGACGCTTGGCACACCCAGTGCCGTCGCGAGCGTTAGCGCAAGTAGACTTATGCGATGCGATGATTTCATTGGTCAGTTCCTTCTGATCAGCGTTCGGTAAGGGTCTGGCTAAGCGGATTTCCGTGTGCGTCGTAATTGAACTGCACGATGCGCTCGGGCTCGGTGATGGTGACGGGTCTGAAGAGCGTTGGGTGCCACTCGGTGATGATCGTCCGGGCCTGTGGCGTACCGGCTGCTTCGGTCCGACTGATCTCTAGGCCGCGATCGTTGTAGATGAATGTCGTCTGATTACCCTTGTTGTCGGTGCGGGTCTTGATTAAACCGCGGCTGTCATAGGTGAACGTGGAATTGCTGCTAGGACAGTTGGCCGATGCTGCTCCTGAGAGCGAGGTGATGCGCTTGGCGCCCGCGATGGTTTGGAAGCTATAGGTGGCTTTCTTGCCGAGTGGATTGGTCAGTGTTGTCGAGTTGCTACCGTAGGCGAACTGGTAGCGGTCGGCACCACCGGCATGCTCGCTCTTGGTAGCACGTCCCTGTGCATCGTAAGTCCAGGTGGCGTAACGCACACCGCGCTCGTCGGTAATGCCGGTCAGCCAGCCGCCTTCACGTGCGTCTTCGTAATGGTAGGTGCGAGAAAGGGCCTGCCCATTCTGGGTTCGCGTCGCCTTGGTCAGACGGCCGGCCGTACTGTAGGTGTAGCTCACCTGCAGGTCGTCAACCATCAGCGTGGCCAACCGTTGAGCTGCGTTGAACGTCAGCGTCATCGCATGGCCGAGTGAGTCAGTGACCACGATGGCGTTGGCGCTGTACGAAAGAATCTCGTATGTGCCGTTCGCACGGTCGATACGGGTCAGTTGTCCTGCGCTGTCGAAATGCAGGTGCTCGTTTCGCGGGGAGTCGTAGCGCCAACCTTGAGTCGTCTTTTCAAGACGCCCTAGCTCTTTGGGTGATGCGGCCACGGTAGTACCGCTTACGCTGAACAGGCTTTGGCGTCCATCGGCGTCAATGAGTAGCGCCTTGGTGGGAGAAAGCTTGAGTCGCGCGGCGTAAGTATGCGTCCAACTGGTCGTTCTGCTGTTGTAGTAGCGTATGAAGCGCATTTCGCTACCGGAACGACCGGAATAGTCTATTTCAGTCTGGAATTTGTTTCCGTAAGCCACGTCGACCGGGTTACCAGCGCTCAGGCTTGGGGAACCCTGTCCAGCAAGTAAGGGTGGCGCTGACGGTACAGGACAGGCACCAGGCAGGTCCGGTGCACCAACCCCCGGAACGTCGGGGCAGAGCAGCTCCGCGGGTCGGTTGTAAAAGACCGGGCCGGCAAAGACTCCATAATGCGTTTGCTTGGCAACGGCGAAGTTTCTCGCGGAGACGCCATCGACCGAGCCGGTGAAGTTGTCGTGGAGCAGGATTGCGTGTGTCTTGCAGTCGTTGGTGAACACCCGCTTCATGTTTGCATTGCTCGATTTCAGCGTTTCGAGCATCTGGTCCGGTGTGTACCACGCGCTACTATCAAGCCACTTGATCACCTTGCCTCCGGAACATTGCAAGTTCGCGATCTGGTACAGGTACTGACCCGAGCCATCTGGTGGCTGAGATGCGAAGACTTCTGTTCCGAAATAGCTAACGCCACCTGTCGTGCAGCTAGCGGCGGCGAGGGCGGATTGGTTTAGAAATGCGGTGCTAACAAGGGCGAGAGCAAGCGTGCTGGAGAAACGATCCATGTTCCAAAATCCTGCGTCAGGGATGATGCAGGTAGGCTAGATTCGGGTTCGCAAAGTGTCAGCCGCTGCTTTGTGGCCGAGTCCGCAAAACTGACGACCGCTTGTCGGGTTTGTTCTAAAGCGGGTTTTTGTTAATGCGAACTAGAGGCTCTAAACGTAGCTCCGTTGCACTTTCGGAGCTCGTAGGGCGGAGTTTCTTCAGATAAAAATCCGTAAGGTAGGCATACCGTACGACCTGTCCTACTGGCTTAGTTGGAGCTTTCATTGCGTCGGGAAAATAAAGTGGATCAAGCGATCCGTCGCGCGACAGGACGACATAGCTGGGTTGCACCTCTTCCAGAATCGCACCAGACACGATCTGGTCACCTAGTTTGAAGAGGCGAGGGGGACGGCCCGAAACCATAATGATGGCCGAAGATCGTTCGCTCATCGGGTGCACGAAGCTACCCACTAATGTCATCGGAAGCGGAGATCGTTCGTGAACAGGCTGTGTCTGCTGTCGATGTTCGCCGAACAGATTTTCCCGATACTTGACAGGCGCTTTCGTGGGCTCAAGCACTGCCTGTTCGCGGGCAGGCTCTTTGAGCAGAACCTCGCTAAGTTGCTGCCATTGTCTGTAAATATTCACGCTCACTCCCATCGCTACGACAAGCGACACCGCCCACGGCAGGGCGCGATGTCTGAGGATCGTGAGAATCAAGCGAGCTTTCATGTGGGGCTGCAATCCAAATACTGCACAGCTCATTTTTCACGATTCTGAGAAAAGGTCGAACAGTTTGCGGCCCAGACTTGATGTGGTGCGCAAAGCAGTGGCGGCATAGAGCCGTGCTGCCCTTTCTGCTTTCCTACCAGAAAAAATTTGCGAACACGTCGTGGAGCGACCAGGCGCGGATGGTACCGGCGCGGCAGGGCGTCGCTGACCAAGCGTAGGGCAAGAGGGCTGTATCGCTTTGGAACAGCCCGACTCGCGTCCAGACGAATACCCCGCATTACGGTCGCCGAGCCAACTGCGTCAGCCGACCTCAGGGAGGGCATGATGGACGCCCGAGGGGACGAGACGGCCGTCGGGAGACGCCCTTGCGCTTCACGCGCATTCAACTAGGCCCAGCCACCAACCCAGCCCTGAAATGCTCAGCCGTCTCCGCATCCGTGCAGTACAGGTAGCATCCCTTCATCCCGCGCGTCATGAGCGTACGGTAGGTATTCTTGATGATCAGATCCGTCTCTTGTCTAGCCAGATCCGGATGCGTCTTCATGAGCTTCTTATAGCCGCGGATCGACCGGTCCTGTTTGTCACGCCGATCTGGAGAGGTAATGACCTCGCCGTTGCGCACGATCAGGTCGGGCCCGATGATCACGCCGATGTAATCGACCTCAAGCCCCTGGCAGGTATGGATGCACCCGACCTGCTCGATGGATTCCTCGGCGATGATCCACAGGCTTCCGTCCTGGCTCAGGTTCCACTGCCGGCGGTAGTCACCAATGACGATGTCGTCGGCCAGCGGATCCTTCTTGCTGCGCCACGGCCAGCAGTAGCCCGCCACCACCCGTGCCTTGTTCTCCCCGTTACGCGCTTCGATCGCTTCATGCAGCGCCTCAGGCGTATCGAACACCCGAAAGTCGTACTCGCTTGCATCGAGCCGCTCGTTGGCCGTCAGCCTGATGTCGAGCACTTGATCGAGCCAAGCGAGATACCCATCCGAGCCGCTGCAACGAAACTGTGAAGCCAGGTTGTACTCCTCAACCACCGCACCCTTGGCCTCGGCAAACGCCCGGATCGCCTGCTTGCTACCAATGTCGCTCAGGGTGACGCGCTGGTCTTCATCGATGAAGAAGACCGTGCACTTGGCGGCACCAATGAGCTCCTTGATTTGGTTGTCACCGAGGTTGGCGTACAGGCCGCTCTTCTCGTTAAGGCGGTGGGCCTCGTCGACGATGAGCATGTCGAAGATATTCGGGTCGGCATCCACAAACGCACCGGAGCCGGTGAACATGTGCGAGAAGCGGGTGCGCGTCATCGAGCCGACCAGCTTCGTCTCATAGACCTTGCGGGGCGCGGCGTTCTTGGACACGTATTTGCCCACCAGTCCCAAGGAGGTGAGATGCACCAGCAGGTTGATGGCCAGCACCGTCTTGCCGGTCCCAGGCCCGCCTTCGACGATGACCACCCGCGACTGGGCGGAGGAGGCTGCCTTGGCTGCGGCAATGGCCGCCTCGTAGACCTCTTTCTGATCATCGATCAGCACGAACTCAGGCTTCTCGGCCAGCAACCCTTTAAGTGAATCCGCCAGTGCCTTGGACGGCCTGATCTTGCCGTTGGCAAGCTCGTACAGCACCGCCTTGTCATCACCGTACTTGATGTACTTCTTGATGAAGGCGCGCAGCTGCTCGAGCTCATCCTTGCCCTTGAAAAAGAGCGGCGCCTTGTCGATGTAAGGCTGGTAATGGGCCGCGTCGATGACGCCGTCACGCACGTAGTTGTGCAGGTACGCGCATGGCCTGACCGAGATGCTCTGGTCGTATACCGCCTCGTTGAAACCCTCCGGCAAAGAGGCGTAGGACCAGGCCTGATAGGACGGATGAACTGTCTCCCTCAAACCCTTGCCCAGGGCGGTGACAACGATCGCATCCTTGGCCGTGACCTTGGCTGTACTCCATTGCTTGAGCTCGACCAGCACGGCGTTCTTGCCGCCGGCATCGTCCCGGCCGGTCAAGGTAAAGTCGATGCGCTTGGACGACTGCGGGATGTGGAGCTCGATGGCAAGCCCGGTGTCGCCGGGCAACCCCTCGTCTCGCAGCACCTTGGCCATGTAGCCGAGCGATCCCTTCCAGGAGTCGATCTCCGAACGCCCGACCCGCTTGCCGGTGCGAGCGGTGAAGTGGGCGAGGATCACGTCCTCGATGTCGTCATTGTCGGTGTCGTGCAGGAACTGCTGCTTGGTTGCTTCGTAAACGATCACGCGGTCTTCCTTGGCCGAGTCTAGAGCTGGTCGTATTTCTTGCTCGTGTTGCGCGCTTTGTCCACCGGGTACTTCTCGCCATTGCGCTTGAGCTTGTCCTGCACGGCCTCATCCAGATCGACACCCAGCACATCAGCCAGACGAACCAGGTACATCAGGACATCGGCCAACTCGTCTCGCACCGCCTGGGCGGTTTCAGATGTCTGCGCCGCCGTGATCGACTGCTCTTCAGTCATCCACTGGAAGATCTCGGAGAGCTCACCGGTTTCCCCGGTCAGGGCCATGGTCAGGTTCTTGGGCGAATGAAACTGCGCCCAGTTGCGCGCATCGGCAAAGGCCTCGAGGGCTTCGGCAAGTCGCGTCGTGTCAACGAGCGCAGGGGAGAGCGGGGCATCAGTGGACACGAGAGGATCCTTGAAGAGAAAACGCCGGAAGATCATACGTGAGCGCTGTGCGATTGTGATGCTGCGCCAAGCCTGCCCAGTGGCAAGCCAGGCCCCCCATCGGCATCTGCCCGATGCCAGTAAGCTGAGTTCAATAAATGGGTCGTGAATCGGCCGGCACCGTCGGTTCAGAATCGCAGGCTAAGCCCCGCATCATTGATCCCGCCTACGTGCTTGCCCAAACAAGCCACAACGGAGCGTCGATACTGCGGTCGTTTGAGGATGCCGACGAGCGCTTTCTGGACCATTGCTGACGGTCCAGCTAGGTCAAGGGCCGCGCCCCAAGCTCGTCGGACAAGCGCTTCACCTGTCCGGCGAACGGAGGTACGGGCGCAGCGCACCCTTGAACCCACTCCGACACCAGCACTCTTCGCCAGGGATGAGAGGGTGCTCCACCCCCTATCATCCCTGGCCTCGCCGAGAGTACCCGAAGGGCCGCCGGAGGCGCTGTTTGCGCTGATCAGTCGATGACTAGGGCGTTGGGCTTTGTTCACTCAGTTGTCTGTAGAGGCGGCTGCAGCTTTGAAGGCTTTGTCCTCGCAAGTGCTAAGGCTTGTTGCTGCTTAAGCTATCCGCGCGTAACTGTCATATCGGACGAAAGCGTACGTCTGGCGTACTGCCTAAACGGAACCAACATCTATCAGGCGTCGCTCCATCACGATCGTTCGCTCCTCGCCGTGATAGGTCTCTCGTACAGCCGAGTAGCCGAGTTTCTGATAGAACCGCTCCGCGGTTATGGATGAGGGAACCACCAACGTCATGATTCCTAGAGCTTTCGCTCTTTGCTCGACGGTGCTCATGAGCTGGCGTCCAATACCTTGGCGGTGCGTCTGAGGATCCACGAATACAGACCTGACTACTTGGCCATCGAGACTTGCGGTTCCAACAACCTTCTCGTTGTCCAGCGCGACAAAAACGATTCGCTTACCAATGAGATCTGCGACGGCACTAGGCGAAAAGCTTTTCTCGACCCGCTCGATTACATCTTCGGGATAGTCATTGGTGTTGGTGGTTCTCAACGCTGCGATGATGACGTGGCTTATCGCCCGAGAATCAAGTTGAACAGCCTCTCTGATCTCAATTGCCATCCGATCCTCGGTTCATAAGCGCAGTAGTTTTCCAGCGTGATATCCCAGCGAGGTGATGTCCGCCTCTCGCCGATACGGAAGACGGGGGGAAGCAATCTTAATTAGTCGGTAGGATCCCAGCCGTATATATCGTATTGCCAATGTGTGTTGCGCTCTAGCCAAATAGGGTGCCTGGCCAGTTAGCAAATAGGTTTTGTCATGCTTGAGGTACGTTCGGTTGCCGTCAACGATTGGCAGGAGTATCGAGACATAAGGCTGCGCGCGCTTCTCGATTCGCCGGATGCTTTTGGGAGTACCTACGAGGCGGAAGTGGTGAGGACGGATGAGCAGTGGCAGGCCCGTATCGCTGCTGCCAGCATTTCCGGCAACGACCGAGTTTTGTTTGCGATGTATCACGAGAGGGTGTGTGGGCTGACATGGTGCAAGTTGTCCACATCAGTACCCGAAGAAGCCGATCTGTTTCAAATGTGGGTAGACCCTGCCTCGCGTGGAGCAGGCGCAGGCCGTGCATTGCTGGCGGAATCGCTTGCCTGGGCCAGGAACATTGGCGCACGTCGTGTTCGGTTGGGCGTCACGGCTGCTGACAGTCCAGCGATGCGTCTTTATACCGCTCACGGGTTTCGCCCGGTTGGCTCCTTGGAGCCTTTACGCGACGGGTCCTGTCTCCTTATGCAGGAGATGGTATTCGAGCTTGATCCCTTGGGCCTAGGGCTGTGACTTCGTCAACGTAATTGTGCCTTGGTCGTCACCGCTCAATGAGTCGCCGCGCAGCAGTCATATCCTTGAGCGCCCGCAAAGGAACAGTCCTGTACGTGTCTCTCTTACCCAGAGGCAGAGCCACAGCTCACATGCTCCAGCAAGAAGTCTACGAAAACCCGCACCCGCGCCGGCATTGCCGCACCATCAATGAACACTGCGTGGATTGGCTCCCGGTCATCCGGGTTCCAGATCTCCAGCAGCGGCACCAGATCGCCGCGTTGCAGATCTTCGGCCACGCTGAACTCAGTCAGTCAATGATCGCGTTCGGTCGTTGGTCAGTATCGGGAGTCACGAACAAAGCTGGCGCGCAACGCTGCTGGACCTGTGCAGTCTGGCGGTGCAGCTGGGAAAAGCCTGCATATGAATAAAAGCTGACCAGTTACTTAGAAGACTTGAGTCCTGGAGGGCCACCGTATTAGCCGCTCAGGGCGACGATTGCCTTGCCAAGTCATGGGTTGTCATTTCCAGCGCAACGGCGAGCTTTGCCTGCAGGGCGCTTTGAGAAAATGGCTTATGAAGCACTGGAAGCGAGGCGAACCCGCCCTGCGGCCCGCTGACGCCATAGCCTGTACTGAAGAGAATGGGGATCTGGCGGTCGCGCAGAATCTCTGCGACAGGGAGAACTAGCTCGCCGGCTAGATTCACATCCAGCATCGCCAGGTCCACGTCTATGGTCCGAGCGACGTCGCGCGCTTTGGCGAGCCGTGCCATGGACTGGACAACAAGGCATCCGAGATCTTCGAGCATTTCCTCGATCAACATAGCGACCGTACTCTCGTCCCCGACAACGAGCACCCTGAGTCCATTTAAATGGGACACTGCTATTGGGCTCCGATAACAAACGAGAGCATTTCCGGCGACATGTCTGATGAGATATCCCCTAGCATGAGCTAGAGTGCGGCTTCGTGCGGTGGGTATGGAGAAAGGAGCACGTCAGTTCGACAGAGCAGCAAAATCATAGCGCCGACCTCGTCATCAGTCGCCATTCGGGAGAGGGGCATTCACCCTCATCTCGACGTGCCGGACCTGCCGTGATAGGAAAGTTGATTGTGCGAGACCAAGGTTTTTTCGATGAAACTCTATAGGTTTGTTGGTAGGAGCGATTTTTGAATGCGAGCATCAGAACTTGAGCTCCCGCTTGAACGGGATGTGTTCTCACGTACGCTTATCCGCGAGCTCGCAGGCACGCTTCAACATGTCATCGGACTTGATGATGCATCCGGCTTTATCAGCGTTGTTGGTGCGTCCGTGGGTGAGAAGATAGATCAGGACTATCGCCGCGCGTTCGCGGTTGACCGGTTGACGCGCGAGCAGGTGACCGACGTGCTCGTGGACTTGAAACGGCGTATTCAGGGCGACTTTTTCGTTCTAGAAGAAACCGAGGACCGAATTGTTCTCGGTAACCGAGCGTGCCCATTCGGCGAGCTGGTTCGCGACCGGCCGTCGCTCTGCATGATGACCTCCAACGTCTTTGGCCATATTGCCGCGCAGAACCTGGGCTACGCTGCAGTCGACCTGGAACGCACAATAGCCGAAGGCCATTTGGGTTGTCGCGTCACGATTTACCTCCGCACAAGCGACGCGG
>JAHJOS010000512.1 GCA_018820005.1 Alphaproteobacteria bacterium
GCATCGGCCAGCTTGCCAACGGCGACGTCTTCGCTGTCATCGGGGAACACCAGCTTGGCCCAGGCAGCGCTGGGATAGGAGACTATGTTCCAGTTGATATCAAAGCCGGTGATCAGCTGCAGCGCCGGCTTATAGGCCGCAGAATTGGCTCGATTGGCGCGACTGAGCTTATCTGGGTCCTGACCGGCCAGCATCATGGGATTGTCACCGGCAATCGCCAGGCGCGCCGCATTGCCCTTGAACGCTTCGGCCATGCCCGAGTAAAGCCAGCCTGCGGCTTTGTCGAAGCTCTTGTCATTGGCGTATTTGTAGCGGGCGAGTGTCGCTTCCTCGTCCGAATAGATCGTGGTGACCAGCCCGGCACCTGCCTTGTAGGCATGCTCGGTGATGCGGCGAACCAGCGGCGCCGCCGTCATCGGCGCGGTCATCACCAGGTCCTGGCCTTCGGCCAGTTGCAGACCCACCTTGATGGCAACCTGGGCGAGCTTGTCGAGCTTGATGGGATCGATGGTCATGGCAGCATGTCTCTTGATCTTGAATCGGTTGGCGGAACCCTAGTCCCGCCGGCTGCGCGGCGCTACCCGCCCCAATCCTAAAATTACTTGACCTAAATCAAGGGTGAACCCGGCGTCACATGGCATGCCTGCCTCGACAAAAACAGGAGGCCGATATGGCTGAAAATCTGCATCTCGTCGTGATTGCCGTTGTGGCATTTTTTGGTGTGTTCAGCTTCGGCCTGGCCTTTGCCCAGTGGCAGACCCGCAACATCGCTGTCTATCGCAAGACGCCCTAGTGATCGGCCTATTGACTTCGGGATCACACGCCGATGTCTTGATCCGGCCTTAGTGCTCCGCCATCCCGGTGGCCCACGCACTGGCCCGGATCCTCATGACAGACGCATTGCCTCTCAGCCGCCGGCGCGCCTTGATGTTGGTCAATCCTAACGCACGGCAAGGTCATGCCGACCTTGAGGGCGTCATCGAAATTCTGCAGGCTGGCGGCGTCGATGTCGTCATCGAACATCTCGATACCCCCGACCAGGTTTCGGCCCAGATCGTCCGCCAGCGCGATCAGGCCGATCTGGTCATTGTCTGCGGCGGCGACGGAACCCTCAACTCAGCTGCCCTGGGCGTAATGGAAACGGGCCTGCCGATGGGCATCTTGCCCATGGGTACCGCCAACGATCTGGCGCGTACGCTGAGCATTTCTGACGATCTCGCCCTGGCTGCCGACGTAATCGTCGCAGGCAAACAGACACGGGTGGATCTGGGCGAGGTCAATGGGCACCCCTTTTTCAATGTGGCGAGCCTGGGGCTGTCAGTCGATCTGGCCCGCAACCTTACGCCCGAGGTCAAGCGACGTTGGGGCAAGCTGAGCTATGCCCTCGCCGCATTTGCCGTGGTGCGCCAGGCCAAGCGCTTTAGGGCCGAGATTATCAGCGACACCAGCAGGGTGCGGGTCCACACACTACAGATTGCCGTGGGCAATGGCGTGCACTATGGCGGCGGCACCGTGATCCAGGCAGATGCCACCATCCAGGACGGGCGGCTCGATCTCTACAGTCTCGAGTTGCGCAATGTGTGGAAGTTCGGACTGATGCTGGGTGCCTTCCGCCGTGGGGAACACGGCCTTTGGGATGAGGTGCGTACCGACAAGAGCACCGGTTTTGAGATTCGCACCTCCAAGCCCATGCCCATCAATACCGATGGTGACATCGTCACCCATACCCCGGCGCGCTTTTCGACCCATCCGGGGGCAGTTGCGGTCTTTGTGCCGTAAAGGCAGCGAGATATACTGGCGCTTCGACGTGACTGTGTCCTTTTCGCATCAGTTCCGGTCGTGCGAACCAGCACACCGTTGGCAAGGCTGTCGACTTTGCGTACACATACTGCACCGCTTCAGATCACCAACCAGGGAGGCGTTGTATGACAGTGACATTCATCGAACTCCCGTCGGGCAAATATCTGGCTTAGCCATTTGTTTGTCGCGGCTCGCCGAAAAGGCCAGCTGCCTGCGGTTTTTCTCCATAGCCATCGTGATCTGACGGGATAGTTGTTCCCGTTCCGGCTGTGTCTTTCATTTCTCTGATTGTTGAGGGCCGGTCGCCGGAAAACGGGACCGGGCTACCATTATGGGTCGCAAGAAACTCGATCTCCGCGCCGACGCGTTCCGCGATGTGCTCGGCTATACCTTCCGTCACTGGGCCAAACAGCCGGGCCGCGCGGGCTTTATCGCGCTTCTGGTTTTGGGGGCCACGCTCGCAGAGGCTTTCAGCCCGATTTTTGCCGGTCGACTGGTGGACGCCGTTGCGTCTGGCAGCGGCATGGATGAGGCTTTCTGGGTGCCTGCCATCACAGCCTTTTCAGTCATGCTCGGGCTCTATCTGATCTCGGTCGTGCTGCGCCAACTGGTGTTTTTCAATCTCATTCGCTTCACGCTGACCATGATGAAGGCGGTCGTCGCCGATTCATTTCACCGCGTGCAGCGCTTCTCGACCGATTGGCATGCCAACAGCTTTGCCGGCTCCACCGTGCGCAAGATCACGCGTGGGTCGGGCGCGCTCGATCTGCTCAACGATACGCTGCTGATTTCCCTGCTTCCTTCCATCGTTATGCTGGTCGGAGCGACGGCCATTCTGGGCTCTGCCTGGCCGGTGATGGGGCTGGTGGTCGGGGTTGGTTCGCTGCTCTATATCGGCCTTACGCTTTGGATGCAGGTAGGCTTCGTCGCGCCCGCTGGCACGCTTGCCAACGCATGGGATACCCGCATGGGCGGCGCCTTGGCTGACGCTGTCAGCTGCAACTCGGTGGTCAAGGCTTTCGGCGCTGAAACGCGCGAAGAAGCCATCCTTGAGCGCGTCGTTGGCAAATGGCGGCTGCGCACACGCCGGCTTTGGCAGCGCGGGACGCTCAGTGGCGGCGCCCACGGCCTCATGCTGGGTATCATGCAAGCCGCCATTCTGGGCACCGCGCTCATCCTTTGGCGCCAGGGTCTGGCTACGCCGGGCGATATCACCTTCGTTCTGACCATGTTCTTCGTCCTGCAGGGTCACCTGCGCGACGTGGCCCAGCACATCCGCAATCTGCAGCGCTCGGTCAACGACATGGAAGAAATGGTGGCGCTCGAATCCCAGCCTCTGGGCATTATTGACCGCCCCGGTGCCAAGCCGATCCACATTGGCAAGGGTGCCATCGCCTTTGACAATGTGACATTCCAGTATGGCGCCCATCCGACGCCGCTCTACCGCGACTTCTCGGTCACCATTGCTTCCGGGGAGCGCGTAGGTCTGGTTGGACATTCGGGGTCGGGCAAGACGACCTTCGTCAAGCTGATCCAGCGTCTTTATGACGTCAATGGCGGCACGATCACCATCGATGGGCAAAACATTGCCGACGTGCAGCAGTCGAGCCTGCGCAGCCAGGTTGCTATCGTGCAACAGGAACCAATCCTGTTCCACCGCACCCTGGCCGAAAACATCGCCTATGCCCGCCCCGGCGCCACGCGCGCGGAGATCGAGCAGGCGGCGGTGCAGGCCAACGCACACCACTTCATTGCTGATCTACCAAAGGGCTATGAGACAATGGTGGGTGAGCGCGGCGTCAAGCTTTCGGGCGGTGAGCGTCAGCGTATCGCGATCGCTCGGGCTTTCCTGGCCGATGCGCGTGTGCTGATCCTTGATGAGGCGACCTCAAGCCTGGACAGCGAAAGCGAAGCCCAGATCCAGCAGGCGATGGAACGCCTCATGGTCGGGCGGACCACGCTGGTGATTGCGCACCGTCTCTCGACCGTCCGGGCACTGGATCGCCTTTTGGTGTTCGACAAGGGGCGTATCGTTGAAGAGGGCGATCACCAGGCGCTGATTACCCTCCAGGGTGGCATCTACCGCCGGCTGTTTGAGCAGCAGGCGCTGGAGCTGACCAAGGGCCTCAAGATCGCCTGATAGCCCCGCACTGAAAAGCCAAAGCCCTCCCCGCAAGGAGAGGGCTTTGTTGTTTGCTCCTGTAGCGAACCGTCTTTAGGCCGCGCGGGAATAGCCACGGCGGCCTGTGCCGGCATCGTTGACCCTGAAAATTTCCACGATCGCGTCGAGCTGGGTTGCCTGGTTCTCGGTCTGCTCGATGGCCGCATTCATTTCCTCGACCAGGGCGGCATTGTGCTGGGTCATCTCGTCCATCTGGCGGACGGCGATGCTGACCTCGGTGATGCCGGTGGACTGTTCCTGGCTGTCGCGGGCAATGCCCACCATCAGCGTCGAGCTGGCGCGCACGCCTTCGAGCATGCCATTGAGCCGCTCGGCAGCATCGGCCACCAGGCGGCTGCCATCGCTGACTTCACGGGCGCTTTCCTCGATCAGCAGCTTGACGTCAGCCGAGGCCGAAGCTGCCGACTGGGCGAGGCGCCGCACTTCCACGGCCACCACCGCAAAGCCCTTGCCGGCGTCGCCAGCACGCGCCGCTTCCACCGACGCGTTCAGCGCCAGCAGATTGGTCTGGAAGGCGATGTCGTCGATCAGCCCGATGATGTTGGATATCTTGGACGACGATGTGGTGATGCGTTCCATGGCGCCGGTTGCCTTGGCCATGACCTCGCCGCTCTGTTCGGCCGACACGGTCACGCGGTTAGCATTGCCATTGGCATCCTGGGCGCGCTGGGCATTTTCCATCACTGTCGAGGCCAGAGTTTCCATGGCGGCCGAGGTTTCCTCGATGGTGGCAGCCTGGCGGGTCGTGCGTTCGCTCAGGTCATTGGCACCGGCCAGGATCTCGCTGGTCGCTGTCTTGAGCGAGCGCGAGGTGCCGCGCAGCTGCGAAACGATGTCGGCCAGCTTCTCTGCCACCGCATTGGTATTGTCCTTGAGCGCGCCGAAGGCACCCTCGTAATGACCGGTGACGCGGTGCGTCA
>JAHJOS010000513.1 GCA_018820005.1 Alphaproteobacteria bacterium
GCCGAACTTCTGGCGGTATTCCACGGCCACCTTGGCCGCAAACACCACCGCTTCGGGATCATCGCCGTTCACATGCAGCACCGGCGCCTCGATCATCTTGGCGACGTCAGTCGGATAGGGGGACGAGCGCGAATACATCGGGCTGGTGGTAAAGCCGATCTGGTTGTTGATCACGAAGTGGATCGAACCGCCCGTACGGTGACCCTTCAGACCCGACAGACCCAGGCATTCGGCGATCACGCCCTGCCCGGCAAACGCCGCATCGCCATGGATCAGCAGCGGCAGAACCATCGAGCGGTCCGGCTTGCCCTCGGTTGGGATATTGACCAACTTGCCCAGCGGGGCAATGTGCTGGTCCTGCTTGGCGCGCGACTTGCCCAGCACTACCGGATCAACGATCTCGAGATGGCTCGGGTTGGCCGTCAGCGACAGATGAACCTTGCGCCCATCGAATTCGCGGTCCGATGATGCGCCCAGATGGTACTTCACGTCGCCCGAACCCTCGACGTCGTCCGGGTAGAAGGCGCCGCCCTTGAACTCATGGAACAGCGCGCGGTGCGGCTTGCCCAGCACCTGGGTCAAAACGTTCAGCCGCCCGCGGTGGGCCATACCCAGCACGATGTCCTTGATCCCCAGCGCGCCACCGCGCTTGATGATCTGCTCCATCGCCGGAATGGTCGCTTCCGCACCATCGAGGCCAAAGCGCTTGGTGCCGGTGTACTTGACGTCGATGAACTTCTCAAAGCCCTCGGCCTCGATCAGCTTGTTCAGGATCGCCTTCTTGCCTTCGGCGGTGAAGGTGATTTCCTTGTCCGGACCTTCGATGCGTTCCTGGATCCAGGCCTTGGCCTCGGGATCGGAAATATGCATGAACTCAATGCCCACCGTGCCGCAATAGGTGCGGTTCAGGATCGCCAGCATCTCGGGCAGCGTCGCGTATTCGAGGCCCAGATAGTTATCGATAAAGATCTTGCGGCTGTAATCGGCCTCGGTGAAGCCATAGCTCTTGGGATCGAGTTCGGGCGCCGGCTCATCGGCCTTCATCTTGAGCGGATCAAGATCGGCATGCAGATGTCCGCGCATGCGATAGGCGCGAATCATCATGATGGCGCGGATGGAATCGCGGGTCGCCTGCAGCACATCGGCCACGCTGGTCTGGCTGACACCCATGGCCTCGGCCTTCTTGGCCACGGCCTTTTCGGTCTTGACGGCGATCTCGCCCCAATTGCCATCAAGGGCACTGACCAGTTCGCCATTGGCGCTCTGTGGCCAGTCCTTGCGACCCCAGCTCGGGCCGTCGGCGTTCTTCTGGGCTACGCCCTCGCCGTCACCAAGCTTGGAGAAGAAGCTCTTCCAGGTGTCATCCACGCTGCCCGGATCGCTCTGATAGCGTGAATAGAGTTGCTCAATATAGTCGGCGTTCCCACCATAGAGGAAGGAAGTCAGCAAGAACTGGTCGTTCTTTTCCTGTCGTGTCATCGCTTTTATGTCGCGAGGCCCACGCCCCGCCATCCTTCTGAACAAACCGGACACTTGCCGGTCATTGGGCGGTCACCAAGTTTTCTGGATAGTGACCGCTTTTCCTTTGCATCTTATTAAGACTTGCGGCGCCCCAGAAGGCGCCGCGGCTAGTTCGATACTGTAGTGCCGCAAACGACGAGCGGCTTATCACCGTTCTGTGTCCGAAGCGCGACCGACATTGGTCTAGGTCCTCAGCCCTTGAGAACTTCCGCCAGTGTACGGCCGATTCGTGCCGGCGACTTCGACATGCGGATGCCCGCAGCCTCCATCGCGGCAATCTTGTCTTCCGCGCCGCCCTTACCGCCCGAAATTACGGCGCCAGCATGGCCCATGGTGCGACCCTTGGGCGCTGTGAGCCCGGCGATGAAGCCGGCCATCGGCTTGCTGCGGCCGCGCTTGGCTTCGTCGATCAGGAACTGCGCGGCGTCTTCTTCGGCCGAACCGCCGATTTCGCCGATCATGATGATCGACTTGGTGGCTTCGTCGGCGAGGAACATTTCGAGCATGTCGATGAATTCGGTGCCCTTGACCGGATCACCACCGATGCCGACAGCGGTAGTCTGGCCCAGGCCTTCATTGGTCGTCTGGAACACTGCTTCATAGGTAAGCGTGCCGCTTCGAGAAACAATGCCCACCGAGCCCTTCGAGAAGATCGAACCGGGCATGATGCCGATCTTGCATTCTTCCGGTGTCAGCACGCCTGGGCAATTGGGGCCAATCAGCCGCGACTTGGAGCCGATGAGCTTGGCCTTGACCCGAACCATATCGAGCACCGGCACGCCTTCGGTGATGCACACGATCAGCGGGATCTCGGCATCGATGGCTTCTTCGATGGCGGCAGCCGCGCCTGCGGGCGGCACATAGATCACCGAAGCATTGGCGCCGGTGCGTTCCTTGCCTTCTGCCACGGTGGCAAAAATGGGCAGTTCGGTGCCGTCAACGCCCGACGACCAGGTCTCGCCACCCTTCTTGGGGTGCGTGCCACCCACCATCTTGGTGCCGTAATAGGCCAGCGCCTGTTCGGTGTGGAACGTGCCGGTCTTGCCGGTCAGGCCCTGTACGAGAACCTTGGTATCTTTGTTGACGAGGATCGACATTGATTTCTCTTTCGTCGTTGGGCGCTCGGCGCCGTCTTCCGCCTGCAGATGTCAGGCGCCGTTGGTTTATGGTGTCGTGTTCTTGGGTCGCACGATGGACAGTTGCAGCACGAAAGTGCCGTCGGCCCAGTGCGCCAGCAATTGGCGGGATTTGTCGTCCCTGCCCATCAGGCTGGCATAGTGGTTGTCGTCTTGCGTGGTGCTGTCGCCTACATAGCTGCCCAGGTCCAGGATAGACTGAAAGGCCGCCAGGCCATCGCCGCTCACATCGATCATGTCGATGCGGCAATAACCGAACGTGGATTCAGGGTAGGTCTCGAACAGCGAGAACATGTCGGCCCGGCCCAGACCGGGAAACTCCTTGCCAGCCCCGAAGGACTGCACATAAGGGCTCTCGGCGTTCTGCACATAGGCATCCCAGCCCAGTGCCGTGGCATTTTCGACCGCGAGCACGTCGCCATTGGCGAACTTTTCGCACACATGCAGCGCAGCCACCGCCGGCGGCTCGCCCCCGCGCTTGACCTTGCCCTGCGCCAC
>JAHJOS010000063.1 GCA_018820005.1 Alphaproteobacteria bacterium
CGCCACCGACGGATCGGAACTGAGCAACAAGGCCCTGGGGGCCGGGCTCGACCTGGCCCGGCTGCATGGCGCCACGGTAACCATCATGACGGCAACCGACCCGGTGAGCACGGCCCTGGGTGGTGGCGGCTTTGGCGCCATTGACGCCGGACCCATTCTCGATCAGCTCGACGCCGCCTATGCCGCCCAGGCCAGCCAGGTGCTTTCGGCCGCCCGCGACATGGCCGACAAGGCCGGTATTGCGGTGCAGACGCTGCATATTGCCCAGCAGCGCCCGGCCGACGCCATCGTGCAGACAGCGTCCGAGCGGGGCTGCGACACCATCGTCATGGGCTCGCACGGCCGGCGCGGCATCGAGCGCATGTTGCTGGGCAGCCAGGCCGCCGAAGTGCTGGCGCGCGCCACCGTTCCGGTGCTGATCGTGAAATAAGCATGGGGCGCTTGCGCTAAATTGCCTTGCCTTTGCGGGGCGTATTAGGCAGAACCTGCCCCTGCTCCGACCCCTCTTGTGAACGGCACGCAGCCCATGAATATCGACGCCATTGCGATCGGCAAAAATCCGCCCGACGACCTCAACGTCATCATCGAAGTCCCCATGGGCGGCGAGCCGATCAAGTACGAGATCGACAAGGCCAGCGGCGCCCTGTTCGTCGATCGCTTTCTCTATACGCCCATGCGCTATCCGGGCAATTACGGCTTTGTGCCCCACACCCTGTGCGGCGACGGCGATCCGCTCGACGTGATCGTGATGAATTCCCGCCCGCTGGTGCCCGGCGCCGTGGTGCGCTGCCGCCCCATCGGCGTGCTGTTCATGGAAGATGATGGCGGCCAGGACGAGAAGATCCTTGCCGTGCCGGTGCCAAAGCTGACCCGCATGTATGATGCCATCAAGGATATCGGCGACATGCAGGAAATTCAGGTGGAGCGCGTCAAGCACTTCTTCACCCACTACAAGGATCTCGAGCCCGGCAAGTGGGCCAAGATCAGCCATGTTGGCGGCTATGAGGACGCCAAGAAGGTAATCCTTGAATCGATCGCTCTGGCCGAGGCCGCCAAGAAGTAAGCCCGCGATCGGCGGTCCATTCCAATGCTGGACGGGGGTGAGCAATCGCCCCCGTTATCGTTTCAGGGAGAGCGCATGACTGGTCGCATCGTCATCCTCAATGGCGCCCCCCGCGCCGGCAAATCCTCCATCGCCGCCGCCATGCAGACCAGCCTGCCCGGCACCTGGATCAATCTGGGCGTCGACGCGCAGAACCGCACCCTGCCGCCGCATTTGCTGCCCGGCATCGGCCTGCGCCCCGGCGGCGAGCGGCCTGATCTCGAGCCCATGGTGCGGCCGCTGTTCCTGGCGCTCTACGCTGCCATTGCCGCCCATGCCCGCGCCGGCTTTGACGTGGTGGCCGATGTCGGTCATCACGATCATTATTCGCAAGCCCTGGGCATCCTGCCCGAATGCGCCCGCAGCCTGGATGGCCTCGATGCGTTGTTCGTCGGCGTCCATTGCCCGCTCGATGTCATCATGACGCGCCGCAATGCACATCCAGACAGTCAGTATGTCAAAGGCGAGGGCGTGCCGGCGCCGGTGCAGCGCTGGCAGGACGCCGTGCATGTGCCCGGCATCTATGACCTTAGCCTTGACACCGGCACGCTTACGCCCGGGGCCTGCGCCCAGGCGATTGGCGCGGCGCTGGCGGCGCCACAACGCCCCAGCGCGTTCGAGCGATTGGCCGCCACGGCCTGACGTTGTGATTTGCCAGACGGCTCTGGTGCGCCCACAGTCCCAGCCCCAACAGGCCCAGCGCCAACAGGAGCACGCCATGAAGCTGATCGGAACCATCGTCGGCGCCTTGATGATCCTCTTGGGCGCGGTCTGGACGCTGCAAGGCGCCAATGTGCTGTCCGGCAGTGTCATGTCGGGCCAGAGCCAGTGGCTCTATATCGGCCTTGTGCTGGTGCTGGCCGGCGCGGCACTGATCTTTTTGCTGCGCCGCCCGGCCCCACCCCGCCTCTAGACCCGGGGCGCGTAGGTCGAAACCACATTGCCCTTGGATGTCTGCAGCGTCCGCACCAGGTCGAGCCGTGTGGTGGGATCATCGGGCTCGAACAGGTGCCGCCCTTCGCCGGCCACCACCGGATGGGTGATCAGCGTCAGCTCGTCCATCAGCCCGGCGAACAGCAGCTGGCGCACCAGCGAAATGCCGCCCATCGCCGCGATCGTGCCGCCCGGCGCCGCCTTGAGCGCCCGCACATGCTCGACCAGCTCGCCCTCGATGAGATGGGAATTGGACCAGCCGAGATCGGCCTGGGTCAGCGTGCTGGACGCGACGTGCTTGGGCACGCCATTGATGAAATCGGCAAAGTCGAGATCGCTGGTCGCCTTGGGCCAGTAGCCCGCCCATTCCGACCAGCCCACCCGCCCCATCAGCACCAGATCGGTCTCGATCTGGATGGCGGTGAGCAATTCGCCCAATTCATCGTCAAAGCGATCGAACTGGAATTTGTAGGGCGCTTCCACCACGCCATCGATGGAATGAAACAGGCCGGCAATCACTTTACGCATTTTTTGCTCTCCCAAAGCTGTGACCATCCCGCGCTGGTGGCCATTCGACAGCATGACGAGCGGGACGGCAGGATTTCGACGCGATGGGTGCAGCACGACAAACCGGCCGGCCGTCGAGGGCCTCCGGATGATGGATGAGCGGGCCCCGAGGCGATCCCCGCCCCTGGTAAGTTAAAAATAGTGAGACGATTGCCGTGTCGGGGCACCGGTTTTTGGAGCTATGTTGCCGGCAAGGGTCGCTCGCCCCGGCACAGACACAACAATTGAACCTGTGCGAGAGGCAAAACCCA
>JAHJOS010000006.1 GCA_018820005.1 Alphaproteobacteria bacterium
GCCAGTTGCAGGCTCAGCATATTGCCGGCCATCAGCCGCGACAGGTCCAGCACCCGAACACCCTCTAGCGGGCCGGTGGCGGCGGCATCGAATCTACGCATTGTGCTCTGCATTAGCGCAGCCGCAATCCGCTGGCCTTGTCGAAAATGAACAGCCGTTCCGGATCGATCACCAGGTTCACCGTGTCATCAGGGTTCAGCAAAGCATGGTCGCGCACAACGATCGAAATATCCTCATCGCCCACCCGCGCCAGCACTTCCTGGGCATCGCCGGTCGGCTCAACCACCAACACCGTAGCCGGCACGCCCGAGGTGCCCAGGGTGATATGCTGAGGCCGCACACCATAGACAATCGCGGTGCCGGTCGGCACGTCCAGCGTCTCGCCCAGCGGCATTGCCTGTCCGCCCTTGATGGTGATGGACCTGCCGCCGTCATACTGCGCGTCCAGCAGGTTGATCTCGGGCGAGCCGATAAAGCTGGCGACGAACAGATTGGCCGGATTGTTGTAGAGATCGAGCGGCGCGCCGGCCTGCTCGACGCGGCCGCCATTGAGCACCACGATGGTGCCAGCCATCGTCATGGCTTCGGTCTGGTCGTGGGTCACATAGATCATGGTCTTGCCCAGCCGCTGGTGCAGCCGCTTGATCTCGCCGCGCATCTTGACGCGCAGCTTGGCGTCAAGATTGCTGAGCGGCTCATCGAACAAAAAGGCGCGCGGATTGCGCACGATGGCCCGTCCCATGGCAACGCGCTGGCGCTGTCCACCGGACAGTTCCTTGGGCAGCCGGTCGAGCAGGCTTTCCAGCCCCAGAATAGCCGCCGCATCGGCCACACGCGCCTTGATCTCGGCCTTGGAGGTGCCCGCCAGCCGCAGCGAGAAGCTCATGTTGTCGGCGACCTTCATATGCGGATAGAGCGCATAGGATTGGAACACCATGGCGATGTCCCGCTCCTTGGCCGGCATGTTGTTGACAACCTTGCCGCCGATGGTGATCTGGCCCGAGGTGATGTCCTCGAGCCCGGCGATCATGCGCAGCAGCGTGGACTTGCCACAGCCCGAGGGCCCGACCAGCACGACGAATTCGCCATCGCCCATTTCAAGCGAAATGTCCTTGAGCACGGTGACCTGACCGTAACTCTTGCCGACATGCTTCAGTTCGATTTCGGACATGCTGGTCCTCCTTTTCGGCTTAGGCCGTCTCGACGATCTCAATGCGTCCAAAGCTCATTCGTCCGGCAGATGCCAGCCGGATGCCCGCCATCCCATAGTCATAAGCGCTGTCACGCGCGGTGATGAGCGTATTGCCGTCCACCGCAAGGCTCAGCGCGTCGCCCTGCACGCTAAAGGCCAATTGGTAGCTCTTGCCGGTCTCGGGCGTGAACGGCGCGCGTGCCAGAACGGTCGAGCCGAAATCCTCCTTGAGGATCACCACTTCATCGCCCTCAAAGCCGGCGGCATAGAACCGCCCGGTCCCCTGCACCCGTGCCGATACCAATTGAGAAATTCCCGACAGCCGCTGCACATCGGCCTTCACCGTCACATCGCGAGCGTAATAGTGCCCCGTCCACATATCGGCATCGCCGGCGGTATGGCCGTGAATGCGGCCATCCTGCTTGGTCCAATGGCCTCGGTTGTAGGTAAACCGCGTCAGCGCGCCCCATTCCTGGGTCTCGGTCTGCGGCTCGATCACTGTGTGACCGGCGCCCCCGACCTTGAAGTCGGCGAGGAACAGCCGCCCGAGGAACTTGAGCCGCCCGAAATACTCGATGGAAATGCCGATCTCGTCGATGGCTTCGACACCCTCGGGCACGACGAAACTATAGTCCTGCCAGCCCGTCGCGGAGGGCACATCCCAGGCACCGGTTTCCTCAATGGTTCCGCTCATGGCGCGGCGTACATAGGGCACGACGCGCAGATTGCCATCGCCATTCCACGGATCAAGCCAGAGCTTGAAGCTCACGGTCTGCCCGGCATCGACCACGGGGGTAAACATGGGCCGGTAGCGTTCGTCATCAAAATCGCTGCGCCGATAGAAGGGCTTCCAGAACACACGGCCGCCCTGCCCGCGCTCCAGTCGGTCGAGCTGGATCTCGAGCGAACCGCGCGAGCCCTCGACATGGCGATCACCCGAGTGCCTGAGGGTGATCTGGTTAAAGCCCTCGGTGCGGAAACCATGCGTCGAGCCCGGCAGGTCGAAGTCGAAGCGTAGGCCGCGACGGGTGAAATCCTCCTGCCAGAGCGCCGGCACCTCGCGCCCGGCCAATTGCAGCGCCAATACCGTCAACTCGCGGGCAAAGCTCGGGATGTCGACGATATTGATCGAGCCGACGATACCGGACGCCACCAGGAAGTCGTTGATTGGCTTTCGGTATTTGTCCCAGCCTTCATGCAGCCCCTGGAAGGTGGCGACAATTGCTGCCGCATTGCCGGCATTGCAGTCGGTGTCCCAGCCCGCCATGGTCGCAATCTCGGCGGTGCGCGGCAGGTCGCCCTTGCCATAAAGGATGGCCATGATGGTCACGCCCGCATTGGGAATGATGTGGCAGACGCCCGGATAGCGGTCATAGCCCCAGTCCGAGGTCAACATGTCGCGGCAGGGGCGCCAGTCGTCAGGATTGGCCTTGAAGAAGTCGATCACCGCGCGGCAGACCCGGGCATAGGTCGACGCGGCATCAATGGTGCCCATCGCGGTTTCGACGATCTCGTCAATGCTGCTGGCCTCGAACGCCGCGGCGATCGCGGCAGCGCAGAAGCGCGCACCGTTCAGGCCGTCGCCATCATGGGCGACGCTGGCAGCCATGGCCGACATGTCGGCGGCACGCTGCGGATTGCCCGGATTGACCCAGCCCCAGCTGTCGATGAAGATCTGCCCACCGATCTGCTCGGCCACCGCAGCACCATTCTGGGCAATCGAACCCGACTGGGGCGCCGCGATGCCGGCGCGCAGGTTGCGATAGGCGGTGTGTTCGGTCGAGACACCAAAGCCGCCCCACCAATACATGCCATGCTCTTCCGCGGCATAGTTGAGCCAGGTCTTGCCAACATCGGCGGCCGTGGCATTGAGGCCGTAGTCGCGCAGGGCGCGGATAAAATAGACCGGCCCATTGGTGTCGTCATCGGCGGCGAAATTCTTGAAATCGCGCAGATACTGCGTCACTTCGCCATAGGTTTTCTGAATTCGCTCATAGCTCCAGATAGTGGGTTCGACCGGTGCACCGAGGCGCACGCCAATAGCCTTGCCGATAAACCCGGCATAGATCTTTTCGAGAATTTGAATTTCGGACAGCATCAGAAAACTTTCGGTCGATAGAGGTCAGTTGGCCGGCTCTGTGGCTGGCGCGAAAAGGCTCGTGCGGGCTGCCTCGCGGTGAGCGGCAGCGACGCGGTCAGTGGTCAGAATGTCGGCCACGGTGCGGGTGAAAGCATCGGCGGAGGCCATCAGGTTCATGCGGTTGGCCGCGTCGATCTGGATACGATCTTGCGGGTCGATGACGCTTTCGCCGTGCAATGCCCCGAGGATCGCGCCGGCCATCACGCCGATGGAGTCGGTGTCGCGGCCCGAATTGATGCCGTCTTCGATGGATCGGCGGAAGTCGCCATCATTGAACAGGCAAAAGCCCAGTGCCAGCGGCAGCTCCTCGATGGCCTGCAGGCGGCTTGGCCGATAGGCGTCGGTCAAACGACCGATCTTTTCGGGCTGGTGATTGACGTCATCGCCCATCACCGAATAACGCGCGATCGCCTCATGAAACGCAGTGCAAACCGCAGCGTGGTCAACCCCGGTGCCGCGCAGCTGGCGGGCGACGGTCGCAATGTCGAGGATGGCCGCCCGCGTGCCGTCCTTGGCGAGGCCAAGCACGGTGTCGACGATCGTATCGATGCTGGCGCCCGGCGCAAAAGCGGCGGCCACTGCTGCAGCCATCACGCCAGCTGCCTCAAGGCCGTAACTTTCCTGATGGCCCGACGCAAATGCGATCGCCTCATCATAGGCGGCCCTGGGATCGGCGGCGTTCACCACGCCGATGGGCGCGATGTACATGGCCGCCCCGCAGTTGACCATATTGCCGATGCCGCCCTGGCGCGGATCGCAATTGGCCAGTTGGTGCCGCTGGAAAATCCACTTCTCGGGATAGAACAGCCGATCAATCAGCATCGCCTCGCGCTGCAATTCGGGCACCCACCGCGGTGTCCAGGCAATCTGGCGCACCATGCCATCGGCCATGTCCCAGGCGTCCAGATGCCGCCGTTCGTCGGCATAGATATCCATCAGCGCCAGCGTCATCAGCGTATCGTCGGTGACGATGCCGTCTCCGCGTACACGGTGGTTTCGCTGCTCGGCAGGCAGATCCATCTTGTGCCATCGCGTCATGACCGAGTTTACCCGGCCATAGCGTTCACGGATCTGGGCGGCAGACAGCTTTTCCACCGGTGCGCCCATGGCATCGCCCAAAGCCAC
>JAHJOS010000514.1 GCA_018820005.1 Alphaproteobacteria bacterium
AAGAAGATGATGAGCAGCAGCCCCCACCAGAAGATCGGCATGGAATAGCCGGTGAGCGCCACGCCCATGGTCAATTGGTCGAACCACGAACCGCGCTTGATGGCGGCAAAGATGCCGGCGGGGATGCCGAGCGCAATGGCAATGAGCATGGCGAACAGCGCCAGCTCCACCGTCGCGGGGAAAAGCGTCAGGAATTCGTTGATGACGGGGCGCTTGGTCGCGAGCGAGATACCGAAATCGCCCTGCAGGATGCCGCCCACGTAGTTGAAATACTGCTCCCAGATCGGGAGATTGTAGCCGAACTGCTCCTTGAGGATGGCGTAGCGCTCGGGCGTGATGCCGTGCTGGCCGGCCATGGCCTCGATGGGATCACCGGGCAGCAGACGGATGAAGGCGAAGGCGGCGATCGTGATACCGATGATGGTCGGCACGATCAGCGCGAGTTTTTGCAGGATATATCGGATCATCTAGGTGTGCCAAAGGGCAGCGCCAGAGACGGCGCTGCCCTCCGGAATGGCCTTATTCAGCGACGTCGACGTTGTCGAAGCGGTGAATGCCCAGCGGGTCCATGGTGAAGCCCAGAACGCGCTTGTTCATCGGCATGAAGACCTTGGAGTGAGCGAGCGTCAGGGCCGGCTCTTCGGCTTTGAAGATTTCCTGAGCCTTGGTGTAGAGCTCGGTCCGCTTGGCCTGATCGGAGGTCTTCTTGGCATCCTGGATGGCCGCCTCGAACTCGTCATTGCACCAGCTCGAGTAGTTGGACACGCCAATGGCCGAGCAGGAGAACAGGGTGGCGAAGAAGTTGTCCGGATCACCATTGTCGCCGGTCCAGCCGATCTGGAACGCACCCGGGCGATCCACGGCCTTGCCGCGCTGACGATACTCGGTCCACTCGTAGGTGACGATGTTGGCGGTGACGCCGACAGCGGCCCAGTCGGACTGGATGAGTTCAGCAATACGCTGCGCATTGGGGTTGTACGGACGGCTGACCGGCATGGCCCAGAGGTCGATGGTCAGATCGGCGACACCGGCGGCGTCGAGCATTTCCTTGGCCTTGACCGGGTCATAGACGTCGGCCGGGATGGCGTCGTTGTAGGACCACATGGTGGGCGGGATCAGGTTCTTGGCGTCCTGGCCGGCACCCTGGTAGACGGCATCAATGATGGCGGCCTTGTTGATGGCCATCGAGAGCGCCTTGCGGACGTCCTTGTTGTCCATCGGGGCGACGGTCGTGTTGTACGACATGTAGCCGATGTTGAGGCCTTCCTGCTCCATCACGGTCAGGTTCGAGTCAGACTGCAGACCGGCGATATCGGCCGGAGCGGGGTAGCTCATGACGTCGCATTCGCCGGCCTTGAGCTTCTGCGCACGCACCGCAGGATCGGTGGTGATGGCGAAGATCAGGTCATCAATGGCCACCTTGCCGGCCCAGTAGTCGGCGAAGGCCTGGTACCGGATGACGGCGTCGGTCTGGTAGTCGAGATACTGGAACGGGCCGGTGCCGACGGGCTTGTTGGCGAAGTCGGCGAGGTTGCCGGAAGCCAGCACCTGGTCAGCATATTCCTTGGAGACGATGGAGGCGAAATCCATGCCGAGGTTGGCGATCATCGGCGCGTTCGGCTCGGTGAGCGTCATCTTGACGGTCAGGTCATCGACCTTTTCCAGCGAGGCGAGGAACTTGGGCATGTCCATGCCCTGGAAGTAGTCCCAGCTCAGGCCTTCGAGATAGGTGTAGAAGGGGTTGTTTTCCTTCCACTGACGCTCGAACGAGAAGATCACGTCATCGGCGTTCAGCTCGCGGGTCGGCGTGAAATAGGACGTGGTGTGGAACTTGACGCCCGGACGCAGATGGAAGGTGTAGGTCAGGCCGTCGTCGGACACTTCCCAGCTCTCGGCCAGGCCCGGCTGCACGGCGGTGCCGCCATGCTCGAACTCGACGAGGCGGTTGTAGATGGTGCGCGAGGACGCGTCGAAATCGTTGCCGCCGGTCGTCGGACCGGGGTCGAAATGCGCCGGGGA
>JAHJOS010000515.1 GCA_018820005.1 Alphaproteobacteria bacterium
CGGCGACGTGGCTGTCAGTGGCACCGACGCGACTGCCTCGTTCGGCGCAGCGCCAACCTTGGCATCGGGCACCGACGGCAAGACGAACTTCACCGTCAATGGCAAGGCCGTCGAACTGACCTCCGTTACCGGCGTCGACCTGACCACGGCCATCGCCAGCGTCAACACTCAGCTGGGCACGGACTCCAAGTTCCAGGCCTACAACGACGCCGGCAAGCTCGGTCTCCGCGCTACCACCGACGACGCAGGCACGCTGACCATTGGCGGCTCGGACGCCCGCTATTTCGGCACGTTGACCGGGAACACCGTCGTTGGCGCAGACAAGGCTGGCTTGAACTTTGTCCGCACTGTTGACGACCTGGTCAAGGCGGTCAACGACAACACCTTGCTCACCGGCAAGGTTCGTGCTTCCAACGACAACGGCAAGCTGCGCCTCGAGAACCAGTCGACGCAGGACATGATCATAACGGGCAAGGATGCCACGTCCGGCAAGGTCGATGGCTCCACGGGCACCTCGACAGTCAAGGGCAACTCCGTCCGCAGCGGCCTGGCCGACCAGTTCAACGAACTGCGCGATCAGCTCGACAAGCTCTCCGATGACGCGTCCTTCAACGGTATCAACCTGCTCCGCGGCGACAAGCTGGCCATCACGTTCAACGAAACTGGTACGTCGTCCATCGACATCCAGACCAAGAATGGCGACACCATCAATTCGGCCAATCTGGGCGTCCCCACCTCGCTCGAAGCCAAGCAGCTCGACAGCGACGTCACGATCGACGGCCTTCTGGCAGACATGAAAACGGCACTCAATCAGGTGCGTTCACAGGCGTCGACCTTCGGCTCGAACCTCTCGATCGTGCAGAACCGACAGGACTTTACCAAGGCCATGATCGACACGCTCGAAAATGGCGCCGGTAACCTGACCCTGGCTGACATGAACGAAGAAGCCGCCAACCTGCTGGCTCTGCAGACGCGCCAGCAGCTTTCGTCCAACTCACTGTCGCTGGCCAGCCAGGCCGATCAGTCGGTTCTCCAGCTCCTGCGGTAAATGTCGGGCAGCTTTCGATGAATTCAAAGGCGGGCTCTGGCCCGCCTCAATTGTTTTGAGCGCTATTGCAGGCTAGAGGAATCATTCTGATACCGAGTCTGGGAGACTGGTCATATGGCGCTCAAAGTTGAACTCAAGCCCGGCGAGAAGCTTCTGGTGGGCAATTGCATCATCACCAACTCCGACCAGCGCACGCGGCTGTTCATTGACGGTAAGTCCCCCATCCTGCGCGAAAAAGACATACTGACCCTGGCGACGGCCAATACGCCCGCCAAACGCATCTATCTGTCAGTACAGCTGATGTATATCGAGGACGATATCGGCGGTGGCCAGGAGACCTATTTCGGCCTTGTGCAGGAATTTCTCGATGCGGTGCCGTCAGCTGCCGAAATAGTAAATGAAATCAATAACGAGATATTAACCGGGGCCCTCTACAAAGCTCTGAAGGCCGCGCATAGGCTCATTGAGTATGAACAGGATCTCTTGAATCATGTACCAACAGGGCGCAAACGCTTACCAGCAGACGACCAAGGCAGTTGAGAACCCGCGCGAACGCGAGTCTGCCCTGTTGATGAAGGCCGCGGCAGGGATACAGCGCGTCAAGGATGAGTGGGACATTGGCACCCGCGAGGAACTGCAGACAGCGCTGACGTTCAACCGCAAGCTCTGGACGATCTTCATGTCTTCCGTGACCAAGGAAGACAGCCCCCTGCCCCGCGAAGTGCGCCAGAACATCGCCAACCTGGGCATGTTCATCCTCAATGAAACCCGTGAGATCCTGCTTGAGATCGATCCGGCGCCACAGCGCCTGGATGTTCTGGTGCGACTGAACCGCCAGATTGCCACCGGCCTGCGCGGCGCCTGACTGAGGCGCAATCAGAATTCAAAAAACCCCCGCTTTTGGCGGGGGTTTTTTATTGGGGTCCGGCGGCACCAGCAAGCCCGCTAGAGGAAGTTGACCAGGCTCAGCTTGCTGACCATTGACGTAACCTGATAGCTCGCCTGCAGCCGCGTCTGCAGCGCCATGATCTCCATGGCCACATCTTCCTTGCTCACCGTCTCCACATCGCTCAGCAGATTGTCCAGTTGGGACTTGTAGTCGGTGTGGCGCTTGGCGGAATTGTCGAGCGCATTATGCGCCACGGCCAATTGCATCGTAACGATCTCGATCGAGCCTTGCTCCGAATTGTGCCCTTCGGAAAGCTCCGACTGCTGTCGCTTGGCCATGGTGTCAAATCGAGCCTTGGAACTTGGATCGCTGTCTGGATAGGTCTCGACCGATAGCGCGGAAAGCGTCCGGACCAGGCGAAGGAAGCCTGACTCATTGGCCTCGATACCGTATGGGACGCGCGTGCTGTCATCCACCTGTGAGGTGACGCTCTGACGCGGATTGCCCTCGGCGGCCGCCGCCGCTTCGCCGACGACGCCCTTGAGCGACGCCGCAAAATTGGTTGCCGTGCTGTTGACGTCCGCTCCGATGGTGAACTGACCTGGTCCCGCCTTGCCAACCACTGCCGTCACCGTGACCGTGCGCGAGACGCCTGCCGGGTCGGTCAGGGTAATGTCTACCGACTCCCCTGCTGCCGGCACGGCATTGAACTTGACGGCGACGGCGCTGGGATCGGTGGCGGTGTACGTCGTGCTGATATTGGCAGTTGCAGCGGAGACCGCGCCAATCTGGAAGCCGTATTTGTCCGACACAGGGGCCTTTTCGCCCAGCGTAACGGTATCTGCCGCCGTATTGATTTCGAGACGTCCAAGGCCCTGCGCTGACACGGCCGGCGACTGGCCGCTGTACCACATGATGGTATCGGTATCGTCCGCAACGCGCAGCGCAGTCGCCGTGGCTGGATTGCCCTGAACCCGCAGGACGGGTTCGCCCGGACCGTTGTAGAAATTCTCCGATGCGGCGAAGGTCGATGCACCAGCCAGCACATTGTTGCCAACCTCGACCAGCTTGGCATCCAGCGTAGTCTTGAAATTGGCGGCCGTGGCCTCGGCATCGGCGCCGATGACGAATTCGTCCACTGCGCCGGCGGCATTGGCGGCATCGACGGCGCGCAGCGTAATTAGCGTCTCGCTGCCGTCAGGCAGGCTGAACCCCATCGAGATGCTCTGCCCTTCAATAATCTGGGCAGCGGGCGTGGGGGCAAATGTCACATCAACCTGATCCCCCAGCGGCAGCGTACCGGCCGCCGGCTGGGTCACGGTGACGCTGCTGCTTGTGGTCGACATCGTCGAGAGCTTCATCCCAAACGGATGCACGCCGTCTTCGGCTAGGCTCACCGTGCTGGTGCCGACTGCCTGCGATGACGCCAGGCGACCCCGGCCGTCAAGGCCCGCATCAGCTGCCTTTCGTTCGGTCAGGACAGTCTTGAAGCCGGCCTTGCCACCCTGACCATTGAGAAGGGTATCGGTGTCTGGCAGGGGCGCAGCATCGGTATTGGCGCCACCGAACAGATAACGACCTGCAACATCGGAATTGAGCAGCGTCACAACCTCATCCAGCCGTGCCTTGGACAGGCTCGGCAGGGTCGCCATGTTGATATTGTTGGTGCCGTACTGGCCCTGCACGGCCGAATTCCGCGCCTCACCCTCGATGGAGTCAAGCCGCGACATTGTCTTGTCCAGAAAGCTCAGACGCAGCTTGACGGTATCGATATTGGCCGAGAAGCCCTCGATCTTGGAAAGCCGTGCCCGCACGGAAAGCGACATGGGCAAATCGCGTCCCATCTCCGAAAGCGTGGAGGCCTTTTCGCCAGTACCCAACTGCATCTGCAGCGTGGCGAACTTGTCCTGCATCTTGGAAATGACGCCAAACCCGGTCTGCAGCGGGAACATCGACTTATTGACGATCATCTTGCGCTACTCCGCTAAACGACGTTGAACAGGGCATCGAGCAATTCCTTGACCACCGATACCACGCGGGCATTGGCGGCATAGGCGTTCTGCAGTTCCATGAGGCGGGCCATTTCCTCATCGACATTGACCCCATATTCGCTGTCCATCTGGTCGGTGATGGTGTCCAGTGTCAGCTGACGATCATCGGCCTTTGACGCGGCAGCATTGATACTGGCACCCTGGAACCCGATCACCTGCGAAATGATGCCGCTCAGATTGCCCGTCAGCTGGAACTTGCCTGCGTCTGCAGCCGGATTGCCGCCGGAGGTAAAGCTCATCTCGTTGAGCTGCTTGATGATATAATTGGCCCGGTCAGCATCGCCCAGCGTGCCGCCCGACTCGTATTGCACCATCAGTTTGTTGTTGGCGACGATGGCCGGATTGACCGAAATACGCGCCGCAAAACCGCGCTTTTGCGGCGGGTCTGAATCGAGATTGTTCGTGAAAGTGGCATTGCCCTGATCGACGAACAGGTTGATGGCAAGACCCGCGTCCTGCAGGCCTGTGGAGCTGGAACGTGCTACCGCGCTCTTCACATCTGTCTGTCCAGTAGCCCCATCGTCCAGGATGCGCAGATTGCCTGCGCCGGTGCTGGTGACGGCAAGGCCCGGCAATTTGGCCGACAGCGCCGCCGCAGCAGCCGTCGAATTGCCCGACAGATCAATGCCGATCACCCGCTGGCCGGATGCGTCTTTGTAGTCCAGCGCATCGGTGGAATTGACGACCCGAACGCGCTGCTCAACACCACCTTCGGTGTAGGTGAACAGCACATCATTGCCCGGCACGACATTGGTGAGATCGACATCAAAACCGGACGCAGCGCCTGCAGTCACGGCGGTTCCGTTTGTCTTGGTCGTAGAGAAGGCCTGGGCGAGCCCGCCCGCTATCTCGTCGAGCTGATCCTGCGCCTCCACCAGTGTCTTGTCGCGCAAGGTGACCAGCCCGCCCAGTTCGCCGCCCTGCAGCACACCCTGGGTAACCAGATCGATCGTCAGACCCGACGGCGTGGTGAGGGTCAGCTTGCCGACCTTGGACTGGCTGGGATCGGCGTTGAACACCGAGCTGGCCGACAGATTGCCTGCGCTCTCGAATTTGAAGGTGGACACGCCATTGTCGAGCAGGCCCACACCCGACCGGGTCATCAGCGCAACGGTGCCGTCGCCACGATAGTCTGCTCGAACGTCGATCAGATCGGCGACCGAAGCGACCAGCCGGTCGCGCTGGTCAAGCAGCGCGGAGCGGGCACCATCGGTCATGCCCAGGTCGAGCATACGGGTGTTCACCTCCTGAAGGGAGTTGAGCATGCCATTGATATTGTAGACACCGCTCGCGATCTGCCCTTCGGTCTCGGTGCGCATGCCCTGGATAGTGGTCGAGAGGCGGTTGAGCGTTTCGGCCATGCTCTGGGCCGACGCCACCGCACCCGCACGAGAGGTGTAGTCATCCGGGCTGGTTGCAATTGCCTGCAAGGCGTTTTGCAGCGCGCCGAACTGGGTATCAAGCGATGCAGCAGAGCCGGGCTTGCCCAAGAACCCCTGCAGCCTGTTGAGAAAGCTGGCCTGCACCGACGAATTGGAGGTGTCCGAGACCTGGCGCGTATAGTAGCTCTGCAGGCTTGCATTGAAGGCGCGGTTTGCCCCTACACTGCGGGCGTAGGTACTGGTCTGGGTATTGTAGTCGACAACGTTCAGCGACTGCTTGTGGTAGCCTGGGGTACCCGAGTTGGCGATGTTGCGGCTGACTAGATCCAGCGCATCCTGATTGGTCCGAAGACCGGACACAGCATTGGTCAGTGACGTCGTCAAACCCATGACTTAGGGCTCCTCACTAGGGGACCGGGCCCGGGCTACCTTTCCCCGGACCCCAACTGGCGTAGACCGCTTCAGCGGATCATGTTGAGGGCTTCCTGCAGCATCTTGTCGGCCGCACTCACGATACGGGTGCCGGCCGCATAGGCCTGCTGCGTTACGATCAGCTTGGTGAATTCGTCCGAAATGTCGGTATTGGAGGCTTCCAGCGCACCACCGATGATGCCCGAGCCAGAAAGATCAAGGATCGCCTCGCCCGATTCCGAGGTGGTCGCGAACACGCCACCGTCGAGCCGCTTGAGCTGGTTCATGGCATTGAACTGCGCGGTCACCACCTGGGCCATGTCGATACGTTCGCCGTTCGAATAGGTCGCCACGACGCGGCCGCTGTCGTTAATAGCCACCGACACGAACTCGCCAGCGCCATAGCCGTTCTGGTTCAGTGTCGACACGTTCACCGTGCCATTGACGTCAGCGAACTGAGAAATGCCGTTGGTATCGTGCTTGAGCTCGACATTGCCGATATTCACACCATTGATGGTCAGGTTGTTCAGCGACGTAGACGACACACCCGGAGGAGCCAGCGAACCAGCAGCACCGAAGGTGTAGGTCTGGCCAGTATTGGTCCACATTGGCGAGGCGCCCTTGGCAGCGCTGTCCGACATATAGAACAGGTTCCAGGTGTCCTTGCCGCCTGAGGCAGCACTATCCACCTTGGCCCAGCGCATCTGCACGTTGGCCGGCGCACCGTTCGAGGCGTAGACCGTGATAGCGCCACCGGCCACGGAGTTGGACTTGAAGAGCGTATCGTCGCTCGCCGCAATCGTGGTGACTGCAGGACGGGTCGGCGCACTCGATTGACTAGGGTTAGTCAGGCCCAGCGCAGCCAGTTGCGCTGGCGTGCCGCCGGTCACCGAGAACTGGGCATGATAGTCATTGCCCAGGCTCACACGCAGATTGCCGCCATTGATATCAACGATGGCACTCGCGGCAGCAGGGCCACCAGAAGACCGCAACGAAGCCTGCATTGTCGCGAGGACGCTGGCAACGGTGCCTGGAGCCGTCGAGATATCGATTGCCTGGCGACCACTGGCAGCGGCACCACCGTTGGTGAACTCGAACGTGGTAGCAATGCCGTTCACATTCATCGAAATGGTGCTGCCCACGGTAAAGACCGTATTGGCCGCATCGGTGCCCGTCAGGGCTGCGCCGGTCATTGCAGCAGATGTGGACGCACCCGAGTAACCAGAATAAGCGCCGGGCTCCAGCAACTCGCTGTTGTAGACGGTGGCATTGTAGTTCGTCGTCTTGGGAAGCTGTGGCAGGTTGGCCTGGTAGTTGATGCGATTGGTCACCTGCGCGGGCAGGAACGCATTCGACAGCTTGATCACCTCGGGCACCGAGCCCGAAATATTGCCGGTCGTGGTATCGATCGGCAGCCCCTTGAGATAGTAGCCGGCGCCGTTGACGAGCAGGCCATCCTTATCGATCTCGAAGTCGCCGCGACGGGTATAGAAATTGGTGCCCGCGAAAACCGAATTGCCGTCCGACTGACCAATCTTGGGCTCAACCACGAAAAAGCCGTTCGAGTTCAGCGCCACGAAGGTTTCGTTCGACACCGTCTTGATGTCGCCCTGCACGTCATTGGTACCACGCGACTGCGCCAACACCGCACCGGGCACCTGACGCTTGAGCGGCGCATCCGGGATCAGATCCAGAAAGTCAGTCTCAATACGCTTGTAGCCGGTGGTCTGCGAGTTCGCGATGTTGCCCGAAATGTTCTCCAGAGCATGCGACTGCGCCCGCAGACCGGTCACCGCACTGGAAAGAGCGCCATAAATACCCATGAGATACTCCGTAAACCCCGTTTGCGCCGTCAGACGCGTTCACGACCACAGATGCAATCGCAGTGCCAATTCCCTTCACCATTGAAATCATTGACTTATTGTCGTTCCATTGCCCGACAAGGCAGTGCCGGGCGGCAATAGAGTCCGACCGAGCGGCAGAATTTGCCGCCCGCTTGTGATCGCTTCGGCCATGCAGTAATGGGAAAGGCCTGAGCTTCGGGGCCAATTATGCTGTTCAAGTCTGCCGATGAGTTCGTCCAGTCGCCACGCCGCGCGGTAACCGTTTTCGGCATGGCCGGCGTCGGCAAGACGCGACTGTCAGCGATGCTGCGCGCGTCGAACTGGTTTCATTATTCCGCCGACTACCGTATCGGCACCCGCTACATGGGCGAGGCCATCGTTGACAATTTCAAGCGCGAGGCCATGAAGGTTCCCTTCCTTGCCGGCCTGTTGCGCTCGGATTCAATCTACATTTCCTCGAACCTGACCTTCGACAACCTTGATCCGCTCTCAAGCTATCTGGGCACACCGGGCGATCCCGACCGGGGCGGCTTGCCACTGGTGGAATACCAGCGCCGCCAAGAGCAGCACCGGATCGCCGAAATCGCCGCCCTGCAGGACGTGCCGCACTTCATCGAGCGCGCCAAAGCCCTCTATGGCTACCAGGATTTCATCGCCGATACCGGCGGCTCGCTCATCGAAGTCATCGACCCCACCGATCCCAATGATCCGGTGATCTCGACCTTGGCGGGCGCCACGACGATGCTTTACATCCGCGGCACCGGCAAGGACGCCGCCGAACTCGTGCGGCGCTTCAAACAGAGCCCCAAGCCGATGTACTACCAGCCGCAGTTCCTCATCGAGAAATGGGCCGAGTACAAGCTGATCAACGGCATCCAGCAGGATTGCGAGGTCGATCCCGCAGGCTTTGGCGCCTGGGGCTTTGAAGCGCTGCTGCACGACCGCCTGCCCCGCTACCAGGCTCTGGCCGACAATTTCGGCTATACCGTTGAGGCCTCGGACCTGGCCATGGTACGCGACGGCGACGAATTCATCGATCTGATGGCCGCTGCGATCAACCAGCGAATGCGTTAGCGCGATCTCCCCGGGAGACGCGCAGCTTGAATCGCTTTTTGATCATTGCCACCTAAGAGGCTGTTATGCCCATCAGAATTCCCGACAATCTACCTGCTCGCAAGACCCTCGAAGACGAGGGCGTCAATGTCATGGATTCAACGCGCGCCGCGCGCCAGGATATTCGCCCGCTCGAGATCGGGCTGCTCAACCTGATGCCCAACAAGGAGCGTACCGAGACCCAGTTTGCCCGCCTGATTGGCTCTACCCCGCTGCAGGTTGATCTCACACTGGTACGCGTCACCGAGCATCAGTCCAAAAACACCTCAGAGGACTACCTCAGGAGCTTCTATAGCACCTGGGAAGAGGTTCGCGGTCGCAAGTTCGACGGCTTCATCATCACCGGCGCCCCCATAGCCCACATTCCCTTTGAGGAGGTGCGCTACTGGCCCGAGATGGTCGAGATCATGGATTGGACACAGACCAATGTGCACCACTCCATGTTCATCTGCTGGGGCGCGCAGGCCGCCTTGCATCATTTCCACGGCACCAGCCGCTACCGGATGCCGACAAAGGCCTTCGGGGTGTTCCGCCACGACGTGGTCAATCCACGATCGCCGTTCCTGCGCGGCTTTTCCGACCGGCCGATGATCCCGGTTTCGCGCTATAACGACATCGACCGCACGACGCTGGGACCTGACCTTGAGGTGCTGATCGACAATCAGGACATCGGCGTTTCCATGCTCGGCGATGCACGTCACCGGGCCGTGCATTTCCTCAACCACCTCGAATATGACAACCGCTCGCTGGCCGACGAGTACGAGAGGGACATCAGGGCTGGCCTCGATACCCCTCAGCCGGCAAACCTGTTCCCCAACGGGGATGCGACCGCAGTCCCGGAAAACCGCTGGCGCAGCCACGCCCATCTGCTGTTCCAGAACTGGATCAATGAAATCTACCAGACCACGCCCTATGACATGGGCGAGATCGGCAATAGCTAGAATTTGTTGATGGGCTCCGCCAACCGCGGGGCCCATTGCACGTGCCGCACAAATCCCTATCTTTCGGTTGGATTGTGAGACCAGCGCGTGCCCCAACCTCCTACGACCATCGTCGACGAACTGGGCATCGCCCTATCCAACATGGCAGATGCCGCCACCGGTGCCTTCACACCAACGCTGCGCCTGGGCGTTACAGGCCTTAGCCGGGCCGGCAAGACCATCTTCATCACGGCCCTGGTGCACAATCTGCTGACCGGCGGACGCATGCCCGGCTTTGCGCCGCTCGCCGAAGGCCGCTTCATCGGCGCCCGCCTGGCAGAATATCCCGACGCAACCATCCCCCGCTTCGCCTATGAGCAGCATCTTGAGACCCTTACCGGCAAGCAGCCGGCCTGGCCCGAGGGCACGCGCCGCATATCGCAGTTGCGTATCGTGCTGAAGTATCAGTCCAGGCACTGGTACAATGGCTTGCGCGGTCCCTCCACGCTCAACCTCGACATCGTCGACTATCCCGGCGAATGGCTGCTGGATTTGCCCCTGCTCGGGCTGAGCTTTGCCGAATGGAGTGCCGAAGCACTCGAACGTGCCAGACGCCCAAGCTCGATCAAAGAGGCAGGACCTGTCCTGGCCTTGCTCGACAGCATCGACCCGCTCAAGCCAGCCAACGACCCCGACGCCGAGCGACTGGCCACCGCCTTCACCGACTATCTCAGACGCAGCCGCGAGGACGGCGCCCTGTCCACCCTGCCACCGGGTCGCTTTCTGCTGCCGGGCGACCTCGAGGGCTCACCGGCGTTGACATTCGCGCCCCTGCCTCCGGCTATGCACAGCATGCGCAGCGACAGCCTCTATGCCATGCTGGCGGGGCGCTTTGAGGCCTATAAGGCGCAGGTGGTTCGCCCATTCTTTCGCGATCACTTCGCCCGTCTCGACCGTCAGGTCGTGCTGGTTGACACCCTGCGTGCTCTCAACGCCGGCCCAGCGGCCGTTGCTGATCTGGAAACTGCACTGACCGCCGTGCTCGCCTGCTTCCGCCAGGGCGAAGCCAATCCACTCCTGCGCCCCTTCGCGCGCCGCATCGACCGCATCCTGTTTGCCGCCACCAAGGCCGACCACGTCCATCACACCAGCCATGACCGGCTTGGCGCCATTCTCAACCGGCTAGTCTCCAGCGCCAGCAAGCGCGCGCGCTTCTCCGGTGCCGATACACGCTCTCTCGCCATCGCCGGCCTGCGCGCAACGCGTGAAGGTACCATCTCCGACGCAGGCCAGACGCTCCCCACCCTGATCGGGACGCCGATAGCCGGGGAGGCCATGGATGGCACAACCTATGACGGGATTACCGAAATCGCGTTGTTTCCCGGGGACTTGCCTGAACGCCCCGATTCGCTTTTTGAAGATGGCACGCCGGTGTCGCTCAACTTCCTCCGCTTCGCCCCTCCGCAACACCTGGAGCGCAATGCCAATGGCGATGTAGTGCTCCCGCACATTCGCTTCGATCGCGCCCTCGACTATCTGATCGGGGACTGGCTCGCATGAAACGCCCAATAGCCCGTCCCGTTGACGCCGCAGACCAGGACACCGCAAAAGCACGTGCACCACGAGCGTTCGCGCCGAGCGACGTTCAGCTCAGCGAAGCTGTTTTTGATACTGCCGCCAGCGAAGGCCTTGTCGCACCGCCCCCGCGTCGAATGACTTGGTGGGGGCGCCTTTTGTGGACCACTGGCAGCATCTTGGTATCGGCGGGGCTGGGACTGGCTGCAGACCGTTTGATCCGCGATCTATTCGCAGCCAACCCCTGGCTGGGCTGGCTTGGTCTAGGGGTGCTGGCGCTCTTCCTGCTGGCTGCCCTCGCCTTGGGCATCCGGGAGTTCTTCGCACTCCGCCGCCTACACGCACTCGATGCACTGCGGCGCGACGCTTCTCGCGCTGTTGCAGACAACGACCAGCAACTCGCCCATAACATCACCGATCACCTGACATCGATATACGCCAGCCGCCCGGACCTTGCCCGCGCGCGCCAGACGGTGACCGAGAATCTGCCGCATCTGTTCGATGGGCATGAGATTGTGGCGATGACGGAGCGCAGCCTGATGGCGCCTCTGGATGCACGTGCAAAGGCTCTGACGGCGGCATCCGCCCGCCGAGTGGCTTTGGTGACGGCTGTATCGCCGCGGGCACTCGTCGATATAGCCTTCGTAATTTACGAGAGCGTTCGTCTGGCGGGCGCCATTGCAGCGCTATACGGAGCCCGTCCAGGCTTCTTTGGCTTTTGGCGGCTGACCGGTGCGGTGTTGACTCATCTGGCCGTCACAGGCGGCCTGGTGCTGACTGACGGCATCGTCGAGCAACTCGTCGGCCAGGGTCTGGCCGCCAAGCTCTCAGCGCGACTGGGCGAAGGCGTGGTGAATGGCCTGATGACGGTGCGGGTCGGCATCGCCGCCATGCGCGTCGTTCGCCCCCTGCCCTTTGAGACACAACCGCAACCGGTCGTACGCGACTTCATCCCAGAATTGACCCGTCTGGCCACCGACCCAACGAAGCCGTGATCAGGCAGCGTGCAGCATTTCGCCGACTGCCTGGAAGGTCTCGACCTGCGGGCGCGCAAAATAATAGCCCTGGAACAGCTTGATCCCCATGGCCTTGATGGTCTCGTATTCGGCAGCCGTCTCGACACCCTCTGCGAGCAGGGTAATATCGAGCTCGCCCGCGATCACGGCGAGCCCTTTGAGGATGGCCTGCTTGACGTTAGAGCCCTCGATGCCCCGCAAGAGCTCCATATCGACCTTGATCAGATCGGTCTGGAACTGGGCGAGCAGCGACAGACCGGCATAGCCCGCACCGAAATCGTCAAGCGCAGTGGTAAAGCCCATGCGGCGATACTCGGATACAATGTGGCTTACATGGGAAACCTCGGCCATGCGCTCATTCTCGGTGAACTCGAACATCAAGCGGGTTGGATCGAACTGGGTGCGTTTGGCCGCATCGAGCGTTGCCCTTATGCAGGCCTTTGGCTCATAGACCGCATTGGGCATGAAGTTGATGCTCAGCATCGCATCGCTATCGCCAATCAGCGCACCGGCCAGTTCGATGGCCTTGACCCGGCAAGCCTGATCAAAGGCGTAGCGGTTGGTGTCATTGACCTGGCTGAGGACCTGATAGGCGCTCTCCCCGCCAACCCCGCGAACGAGGGCTTCATAGCCCCAGATACTGCTGTCGGACACATCCACGATTGGCTGAAAAGCCATGGTGAAAGGTGTGGAAAATTTGCTGGCGTCAGTATTGCGGCAGCCGTCGCAACCGGTAGAGGTCATAAAATATCGATGCTCGACAATTGATTGCACAATGGGCGCCGACCATCAAAATAGCCGTCATCCCTTACAGAAGTGCAAAAAACCCCACGATCTATCGATGCATCAGTCTTTAGCCGCGCTTGCCGCCAGCCTCACCTTCAGCCCATCAAGCGCGTCGTTCATCAGAATCTGACAGCTGAGCCGCGAGTTGGGAC
>JAHJOS010000516.1 GCA_018820005.1 Alphaproteobacteria bacterium
ATCCCCTGTTCATGGTGCTGCAGGAATCCATCTATGCCAGCGGCGATGGCGCGACCAATTGGGCCGCCCAGCGCGCTTATGACAGCACTCAGGGTCAGGCCCAGATGGCCGTGGCCAAAGGCGTAGACGATACGATCGTCCTTGGGATCGCGGCTGATGACCGGCACGGAATCGGGCGTTGATGGACGGCGACCCATCCATTCCGTGCCGCCCTCGGGCAAGGAGGGCACGTAGCGCCGCATCTTGGCGCGCATGGCCTTGGCGCGACCGAAATTGGGGCTGGTTTCGGGCCGTGCGAGTTCGACAGCGCCACCGATGCGCAGGCCATCGACGAGCGGCGAGGCGATGAAGCCGTGATCGGCAAAACCCACCGGCATGGCCAGGTTCCAGCCCAGATCGGTGAAGGTCGTGTTGTAGCCACGCTCGTTTTCGAGCAGGACCGGGGTACCCATGCTGCGCACCAGATCGCGCGACCAGACACCAGCAGCAATAACCACCCGATCAAAACCCTGTGGTGGCAGCCGCTGCAGGCGCAGCCCGATGCCGTTACTTTGGCGCTCTATGCCCGTCACCTTGTCGTCGACAAAGGTGGCCCGGCCCCGCAGGAATGACTGATAGCTGCGCAGCACCGTCAGCGGATTGCTGACCATCCAGTAGATGGGCTGGTGCACGGCGCCGGCGAACTGGCCTTCAAGCTGGGGAACCATGCCGCGAGCGGCACCGGCAGAGATGCGCTCATAGGGGAAGCCGAGTAGTTGTCGAACGGTCTCTGCCTCGGCGAGCGCGGCCGCAATGCTGGCCTCGCTGTCATGAAGCGAGATGTAGCCGGTTTGACGCAGATGACCGGTGATGCCGGCGATGCGGGCAAGGTTCTCGTGATCGGCAAGCGCGGTCTGCATCAGGCCGGCAAGCACGTTGCGGGTTCGCGCGGCTTTGGCCGGCGTTGCCGAGCCGAGAAATGCGAGCAACCACGGCGTCAGGCTGGGAACATCGCGCCAGCGCAGGGTCAGGGGCCCGAGCGGGTCAAGCAACCACTTGGGAACAGCCGTCAGCATATCCGGGCTGGCGATGGGCGCGATTTCGGGCAGCGCGATCAGGCCGGCATTTCCCGAGGAGGTGGGCAAGCCATTGGGATCTGGCTCGAACACCGTGACTTCATGGCCATCGCCGACCAGCCAGGTGGCTATCGCGGCGCCGATGATGCCTGCTCCAACGACGGCGATTCTGGACATGGTCGACTACCTAAAGTTTGAAGCGATGCTCGGGCGGGTGGCCTGTGCGACGCACTATATCAACTAACGGGGCTTGGTACGGGTGGTCGGCTTAGGCTAGCTGGCAATGGAAGCGGCAGGGTAGCCTGGCGCACACGGTGATAGCGGCGCCGGCGGAATTGTTTTGGTGTTATTGAACACGGCGGGCTCCACACATCCATTTCACGCCTAACGAGCTTCCGATTTGCGCTGCGAAGCGTCAAGGTCAGGCCCAGTCGGCGGCGCCCCGGAAATTCGATTTTGCCGTTGGCAGGGCGGAGTTTACACAGTATTCATTTTGTCGACAATAGCGAACCAGAGTGGCTGCGGCGGCGGTTGGGCACACCCTTGCGCGACACCGCCGACTGACCTCACATATGGCCGCAATGAGCGCGGCTAGCCGACCGCGAACGCAAAAAGAAGGAATTGACCAATGCATTGGTCCAAGACTGTCACCCTGGTTGAAGCCCATGCTGAAGGCGAGGTCGGGCGCATTGTCACCGGCGGGGTGATCGATGTGCCCGGCGCTACCATTGCGGCCAAGCTTCGGCATATCAATGAGGTAGACGATAGCCTGCGGCGCTTTCTGGTGTTCGAGCCGCGCGCCAGTGCGCAGATGAGCACGTGCCTGGTGTTCCCCACAACGCGGCCGGATGCTGACATCGGCTTCATTATCCTGCAGGGCGACAAGGCCCATGCCATGTCGGGGTCCAACAGCATCTGCCTGGTGACGGTGCTGCTCGAAACCGGGATGCTACCCATGGTGGAACCGGAAACCATCGTGCGCATCGACACGGCATCGGGGCTGGTGACAGCGCGGGCGCAATGCCGCAACGGCAAATGCGAGCGTGTGACGCTAACGATGAACCCGTCCTATGCCGACCAGCTCGACGCCGTAGTGGACGTGGATGGCTATGGCAAGGTGAAGCTCGACATCGCCTATGGCGGCATCTTTTATGCCCTGATTGATCCGGCCCAGCTGGGTCTCGAAATCCGCCCGGACCAGGCCAAGAAACTGGTCGAGGCCGGTAGCGCCATCCACCGCGCCGTCAACGCGCAGCTGGAGATTGCGCATCCTGAATTGCCCGGTATTCGCGGGATTTCCTACACCATGTTCGTCGGGCATGACGCCGCTGGCAATCTAAAGGGCGCCACCATCATGCCGCCGGGACGCATTGACCGCTCGCCCTGCGGCACTGGTAATTCGGCACGGCTGGCAGTGGCCGCTGCGCGCGGACTGGCCAAGCCGGGGGACCGTTTCACCGCCCGCTCGATCATCGATTCTACATTTGAGGTGACATACGCCAGTGATACGACTGTTGCGGGGCGCCCTGCGGTGCAGCCCATCATCTCGGGTCGGGGCTGGATCCATGGCATTCACCAGATTGGCGTGGACCCATCGGACCCCTACCCGCATGGCTATTCTGTCGCCGACACCTGGGGAGACGCGTTCGATCTGATGAACTGAGGCGGAAGGCCGCCCGTCAGATCGAGATCAGCGTCGAGCCGCGGACGACCACATTGCAGTGTTGGTACATGACACCGGGCTGCAAGGGTTCGCCCTTGATCGCCGCATTGAGCATTTGCGCGGCCAGGCGTCCCATGTTGTCGAGTTGCATGTCCAGGCTGGTCAATTTGGGATGCGTGCCGTCGACGATGGTGTCCCAGTTGTCAAAACCAATGACGGCCACGTCGCGGGGCACGGCAATACCGCGCTCGCGAAAGGTATCGAGGGCGCCGCGGGCGATCTGGTCTGAATCGCAAAGCACCGCATCAATCTGATAGCCGCGATCGAGCATGTTGGCACAGGCGATGCGGCCCCAGTGCTCGCTCCATTCGCCCTGGGGCGTAACCACTTCAAGGGCGAGACCGGCACGCTGCATCACCTCGGCAACACCCCGCGCGCGGTCCCGCGCGGCCTGCTGTTGGTGTGGCCCGGTGATATAGGCAATCCTGCGGCGGCCAATATCGAGCAGATGCTGGGTTGCCAGTCGGCCGGCCTCGACATTGTCGGTCGTCAGCGAGCAGTCGGCGGGATCGGACGATGGCGTATAGACGTAGATGACGGGCACCGGCAGGTTCTGCCCGACGGGCAGGCGCGCATCGGTGCGGCTGCCCACCACCATGATGGCATCGACCTTGCGGCCCAGCAGCGCCGACACATAGTGCCGTTCACGGATGGCATCGCCGCGGGCATTGCACAGAAAGACAGAGACCGAGCCACTGCCAAATGTGTCTTCGGCGCCCTTGAGGATGGGCAGGCTGAAGCGCCCCTCAAGATCGGAGGTGAGCAGGCCAACCGTACCGCCGGGCGTAGCGGCGCCGGGACCTTCGTCAGCCAGTGGATAGGCCAGTTGTTCTGCCGCCAGGATGACGCGGCGGCGCGTGGCCTGGCTGACCCTGTCCTTGCCATTGATCGCCTTGGAAACCGTCGCGATAGAGACCTCGGCCAATCGGGCGATGTCGGCCAGCCGCGGGGGGCGCGGTTTCCCATTCATGGCGGCCTCTTTCAAACTGGCGTGGCGGTCAGCTATCTATGCCCAGTTATTTGCGTAGAGACAGACCTGAAGCGGCATCGAACAGGTGCAGGCGCTCCATATCCACGCTTACCGCTAGCTTCTGCTTGGGATCGTGTTTGACGTCGTCTTCAACGCGGCCGCAGACAGTGACGTTGCCGACGGGGAAGTAGATCAGAGTCTCGGCGCCGAGCGGCTCGACCAGATCAACGGCAACATCGAGCGGCACGCTGGCGGGCTTGGCCGTGCGCTGGGTGATCGCTTCGGGGCGCAGTCCCACGGTTACGGCCTGACCATGGGCCAGTTCGAAACGGTCGGCGACGGCGGGCGCGACGGGCAGGACAATACCGTCGGCGAGCTCAAGCTGGCAGCCGGCGTCCGCCAGCACAACGCGACCGGGCAGTACGTTCATCGAGGGCGAGCCGA
>JAHJOS010000517.1 GCA_018820005.1 Alphaproteobacteria bacterium
GATCAAGCTGTGGATGGCGCCGGCGGGACTGCACATCGAACCGGGCCAGACCAAGGATGCCGACGATCTGGCCCGCATTCACGCCAAGGGGTTTTACCGGGGCTGGTCGAGCGTGGAATTTGCCAGTTTCCTCAGCGAGCGCGACACACCGGTCTATGTGGCCTGCGACGCGAAAAGACGCATTGCCGGGTTTGCCCTGGTGCGGATTGCGGCGGACGAGAGCGAATTGCTGACCATTGCAGTCGACCCCAAATGGCGCGGCAAGCGCATTGGCCAGGCACTGATGGCAGCGGTTTTCACAGATCTGCTGATGAGCCCGGCGCGGCGCATGTTCCTTGAGGTCAGCGAGGATAATGTCGCCGCGATCCGGCTTTACGAGGGCCAGGGCTTTGCCACGGTGTCGAGCCGCAAGGGCTACTATCCCAAGCCCGATGGTTCTGCTGCGACCGCGCTTGTCATGGCCCGCGATCTTGGATAACCCGGAGCTTAGACAAGACCGGTTGGGAGCAATGGCATGAGCAAGAGCCAGTCGGACCCGACGCTGGAAGAAGCCTGCGTCACCAGAGGCATGCGCATGACCGACCAGCGGCGCGTGATTGCCCGGGTGATCGAGGCGGCCTCGGACCACCCCGACGTCGAAGAACTCTACCGTCGCGCCTCGGCCGTGGATGAGCGGATCTCGCTGTCGACGGTCTACCGCACGGTGAACCTGTTCGAGGAAGCCGGGCTGGTGACCAAGCATGATTTCAAGGATGGCCGCGCCCGGTTCGAACTGATCCCGGACGAACACCACGACCATCTGATCGATATCCGCAGCGGCGCCGTGATCGAGTTCCGCAATGAGGAAATCGAGGCCATCCAGGAGGTCATTGCCAAGCGCCTGGGCTATCGCCTGGTGGACCATCGGCTCGAACTTTACGCCGTGCCGATCAGCGGAGACGACAAGAGCAAGAAATGATCTTCCGCGTGCTGTTTTTCATCTTCGTGCTGGTGCCGGTGATGGTGATCATCATCCCGCTGCAGGCCCTGATCAACGCACTCCGCCTGCCCATCTGGCAGGCCCTGCCCCGCCTGTTCCACCGGGTGGGCTGCATCTTCCTGAACCTGCGGGTTACCGTGATTGGCCAGCCGGCGACGGGCCGGGCCACGCTGCTGGTATCGAACCATGTGTCATGGACCGATATCGTGGCCATCGGCTCGGTTGCCGATGTGACCTTCGTCGCCAAGCGCGAGGTGCAGGACTGGTTTTTTGTGGGCATGATGGCCCGGCTGCAGAAAACCATCTTTGTGGATCGCACCAGGCGGACCGATGCGGCGCGAACGTCGCGCGAAATGGGCGAGCGCATGGCGGGCGGCAATGCCGTGCTGCTGTTTGCCGAGGGGCAGAGCGATATCGGCACCCATGTGCTGCCGTTCCGCTCAGCCCTGGTGGGGGCAGCCCAGCATGCCATGCTCGATGCCGGGGCCACCGATGTGCTGATCCAGCCACTGACCATTGCCTATACCAGCCTTGAAGGCCTGCCGGTGAGCCGCAACGAACGCTCGATGATCGCCTGGGTCAAATCCAAATCGGTCAAACAGAACATCGTGGAAATCCTGAGTGGCCCGCGCAAGGCGGTGACAGTCGCCTTCGGCACGCCACGCCCGCTGCGTGAAAGCGACAATCGCAAGATCGTCACCAGGGCCGCCGAGGATGATGTGCGCGCCATGCTGGTGGCGCTTAACCGCGGCAAGCCGATGCCCCTCGCGCTCAAAGGCTAAAACTTTACGCGGTAACACTAACGACAGCCTGCGTTGGCGCGTTAAGGATTTGTTAGCTAAACCATCTCCGAGAATTTACGGAGACGGGCATGGCTTGGCAGGTTGTTGCAATCTGGATCATTGTGATCCCGACTGTTCTGGCATTCGCCCGCACTGAAAAGGCCAGCAGGAACGCGCGGCAAATGGCGCGTTTGGCGAGCTATACACGCCCTGTGGCCGTTGGCGTGCCAGCGCGATTGCAGCGCAACGAGACCCCGACAAAGCCGGTGGCGCGCACTGGCGGCCTGAGCCCGTCGCAGCGCGCCTTCCTTGAAGCCATGATGGAAAAGGCCTAATCGGGCGTCGACAGACTGCCCTTGAGCCGGGCGATCACGCGGGCGGCGCGCAGCATCAGCGCCATATCGATATCAGCCTCGGTTGCTTCAAGCCCATGGTCTGCCCAGGCGGCAACCGTCAATTCATGCGTGTGTTCCTGGCCATCTATGGTTTCGGTCAGCACGGCGCGAACGTGGCCGGTGCTCCGCCCAGGGAGACGGGGATGAGCCTGCCTGTCCTGGACGGCGATATCGATCAATTGCAAAGTCATACTGGCTCCGAGGGAGCCCCCGCCGAACATTAGGCAGACGAGCGTTCCCCAGCGCTTAACGCGATTCAGACCGGTGGAATTATCCACAAGTCATGGTTTTTTGGTGTTGCTGGTGCGGTCAGACCTTGACCGCGTGCACTTCGCGGCCGACGTCGCCGAAGACCCTGAGATAGCGGGCGATCTCGTCGGGCGTGCCGGTGGCCTTGGCCGGATTGTCAGAGAGCTTGACCGCCGGATGCCCATTGGCCTGGCTGACCTTGGCAACGATGGAGATCGGATCCAGGCCCGGATTGGGCCCATCGGGCTCGCAGCCGGCAAAATCATTGGTCAGATTGGTGCC
>JAHJOS010000518.1 GCA_018820005.1 Alphaproteobacteria bacterium
CGCCCACCATGAACTGATAGCCCACCGCGTCGCGGAAGGCGTCGCTCATGCCACCATGGTGACCGGCAAGACCGACACCGTTCTCGACGGCCTTTGTCAGGTTCTCCACTTCGGCTTTTTCAATAGTGCTCATCGTGAAGATCGGCACGATCAGCGACAAATCATGGATCGATGGATCGGCAAAGGCACTCGTTTCGGTGGCCATGCGCACCGAGAAACCATCTTCATGCAGCCAGCGGCGGTAGATGGCCGCGCATTCTTCCGGGTCGTGGCCCGACCAGCCGCCATAGACGATCAACGCACTTTTCATGCCGCACACTCCGCAAATCAATCGGCGCGGAGAATAGCTGACTCAACCGGTATTGAAACCCCGCTAGCGCATGGGCTCGACAGGTTCAAGTCGAGCCACGAAATGCAACTGCCGATCGAATGCCCAGCTCAGCGGCGCGCGGTAAAGCCCGAGCGCGCGCTGCAGATCCGCCACCGCCAACCCGGCCCGGGCAAACGCGGCGTCCCACTCGGCCTGATCGAGATAATTGTAGGGTAGGCGCACATCGTGTCCCCGATTGCCGACCCAGTCCATCAGGCGCAAGGTCTCGGCCGCCAGAAATCCGGCCCGCAAATGGTCCTTGATCACGACGCCCCGCCGGCTCACCCGCGCCGCCTCGGCCAGCACGGCGGCCGGATCATCGGTGTGGTGCAGCACATCGACGATGGTCACATAATCAAAGCTCTTGTCGGCAAACGGCAGCGTCTGACCATCATAGGGCGTCACGGGAATATGGGTCACCGGCCGTACCAGCACATCCACGCCCTGCACCCGCAGATCGGGGCGCAGCGCCATCAGCGCGACGGCGACCTGGCCGTCACCGCATCCGAGGTCGAGGACTTGCCCGCTCTGCGGAAGGGCTTGGGCCAGCGCGCCCGACAGCACCTTGACCCGTCGACCAAAGATCAGTGCGCCATGAACCTGGTTGAGAAGATCTTTCGCGGCCTGGGCAATCATGCCGGAACGAGCGCACCAATCTGGCCACGTGCGAAGGCCCAGCCCCGCAGCACGAGGTAGTTCACACCTGAAGTCAGCACGATGACAAGGCTCGAGGCCAGCGGGGTAGACATCGTCAGGCTATGATAGAGCAAATAGCCGAAAAGCGTCGCCAGCAACAAGGCGCTGGCCTGCACTGCCAGATAGCGCGGCAGGGCCTGCCGATGCGGCGCGTCGGACTGAAAGCTGAAGCGGCGGTGCAGCAGATAGATCGGGACGATGAACGCACCATAGCAGAGGCTGTTGACCACCCAGTTGTCCAAGCCGGTCGGCAGCGCCATCATCACATTGGTCAAAGCCAGGAATCCCAGCGCACCAGAGGCACCGATCGCCAAAAAACTCGCAATCCCGCCAAAAGCGGAACGCGCGGGCGGCGCCTCCACAAAGCGAGGCATCAGGCTCTGGAGGGCGGCGCTCATGGCGGCAATCCTGTCTATCATCACGACGGCGGTTGGCGCCAATTATCACCCGCCCGTGATTGCCACCCTGTTACGCTAACGCACGCTGACAAAACAGTTTTCATTGATGGTTGAAACTTCCTGAATGGTTCATTCCTGTGCCTCAAACCAATTTTGACCAAAAGGTCCACTATTCACTGTCACAAAACGCTGGTTAACTCTGATTTGGCCGTGACGTTGGGGAGCCGCCATTGGTGGCCCGTTCGCCAGTTGTCGAGCGTCGCTGCACGGCCGCGGGACTGAACTGCCGTTTGGCAAACCAAGGAAAACAGGGATGAAAAATAGACTTCTTGGCGCAACAGCGCTCACCCTTTTTATCGGATTCTCCGGCGCCGCTCACGCTGATTTCACGCTCAACATCCTGCACATCAACGATTTTCACTCGCGTTTCGACCCCATCACCGGCAGTGATTCCAACTGCAATGCCGAAGATGACGCGGCCGGAGAGTGCTTTGGCGGCATCGCCCGCCTCAAGACCATCATCGATGACACGCGCGCCAAGCATGCCGATGGCAACACGCTGCTGCTCTCGGCTGGCGACAATTTCCAGGGCTCGCTCTACTACACCACCTACAAATCCAAGGTGGTTTCCGACTTCTTCAACCAGATGGGCTTTGACGTTGTCGCCACGGGCAACCACGAGTTCGACGACGGTCCGGAAGAGTTCGTCAAGTTCATCGACGCAGCCAAATTTCCCATTATCGGCGGCAATTTCGATGTGACCCGTGATCCCAGCCTTGCCGGCAAGATAAAGGGCTCGATTGTCCTTGATGTGGGCGGCGAAAAGATCGGCATCATTGGCGCGACCACCGAAGACACCCCCGACATCTCCTCGCCCGGCGACAATGTCGAGTTCACCGATATCATCCAGTATGTCCGCGGCGCCTCCGAGGCGCTTGACGCGGCTGGCGTCAAAAAGATCATCCTGCTCAGCCATATCGGCTACACGGTCGATCAGGAAGTTGCTGCGGCTCTGCCCCTGGTCGATGTGATCGTCGGCGGCCACAGCCATACGCTTCTGTCCAACACCGACGAGAAGGCCGCCGGCCCCTACCCGACCATGGTCAGCAATCCCGAAGGCGTGGAAGTGCCGGTGGTTCAGGCCAATCAATATGGCAAGTACCTCGGTGATATCGCAATTACATGGGATGACACTGGCAAGGTGATCAAGGCCGAAGGTGCCCCCTTCCTGATCGACGCGTCGGTTACCGCCAACGACGACTTCAAGACCCAACTCGCCAGCCTCGCCGCGCCCATCCAGGAGGCCACCGGCAAGGTTATCGGCAAAACGACTGCTGACATCGACGGCTCGCGCGAGACCTGCCGCGTCGTCGAATGCGCAATGGGCAATCTGGTGGCTGACGCCATGCTTGACCGTGCCGCCGATCAGGGCGCGACTATTGCCGTCCAGAATGGTGGCGGCGTGCGTGCTTCCATTGCTGCCGGCGACATCACGGTTGGCGACGTCATCACCGTGCTGCCCTTCTCCAACACCCTGGCAACCGTTCAGATCTCGGGTGCCGATGTCATTGAAGCCCTCGAAAACGGCGTCTCCGACATCGAAAACGGCGCTGGCCGGTTCCCCCAGGTTGCTGGGCTGAAATACAGCTACACCCTTGCCAAGCCGGCCGGTGAACGCATCAGCGACGTCATGATCAAGGGCGAAGGCGACACCTGGGCCCCCATCGACGAAGCAGCCAGCTACATCGTGGCCACCAATAACTATGTCCGTGGTGGTGGCGACGGCTATGGCACCTTCGCCGAAGGCGACAATCCCTATGACTTCGGACCGCCGCTTGAGCAGGTTCTGGCTGACTACATCGCCAAGCAGGGCGGTGAGTACACCCCCCAGATCGATGGCCGTATCACCGTCGTGCAGTAGGCGTCACACATCGCAAATGCGAAGGGCGCCCCAGCGGGCGCCCTTTTTCTTTTCGCGTCAGTTCTCGACCACCAGGTCCACCAGCCGCCGCACCAATGGCAACATGACCAGCAGCACCGGGAAGGCCACGACCCAGGAGATCAGCCACGTCGACGGCCAGCTTTGCAGCGCCAACGGGGACAGGCCCTGTGTCCGCACCACGCTGATCGCCGAGACCACGCAGGTCATCAGCAGCGACAGCAGCAGGGGAACCACAGTGGCATTGTGGCGCTTGTGCAGTTTCTTGATTTTCATGAAGTCCTATCCGTAGGGACCAATCGCAATGCTGCGCAAGACCGATCGCCCAGTTGCGCGTTGATTGACGTAAACGCTTACGGAGCCCCGCGGGGGCAGCCCGGTTGAAATGCCATCCGCCCGGCGGCTTGGCGAGATCAAAACGAAAGGACCGCCGTGACCTTTGTGATCACGACGGGCCCATTATAAAAAGGACGCTGTTTCGGGACAATCAGGCCCGGCGCACAATCTGGCCCCATATCAGCAACACGATTACCGCGCCGATCACCGACGCGATGAAGCCCGCACCGTCACCCACGGTGTACCAACCAATGGCCTGGCCGAGCCATGTCGCCACTACCGAACCGACAATGCCCAGCACCGTGGTCAGGATGAAGCCACTTGGTTTGTTACCGCCCGGCGTGATGATTTTGGCCACCAGGCCGGCGAGAAATCCGATAATGATCGCCCAGATGATACCCATGGTTGTTCTCCGTGGAAGTTCTTGGTTGGTTTGTCTCGTCTTCAGGGTGATAAATTGTCGCACACCGTGGCATTTTCAAGATCGAGCGACGCTTAACCACTCAATCGGGAAAAACAGCAAGGCCCGCGTCACCGCGGGCCCACCTGGCCTGATCCTGTCGCATCTGACCATCAAACGGTCAGTTCGTTTCGATCCCGGTCCGTCGCAGTCGCCAGATCGAGCACCTTCTGGATCGCTGTGGCATGGCGGAAGCTCGGTTCCAGATTCTTGCCGGTCCGCACGGCCTCGACAAAGCGCATATAATTGGTCGGTACAGGCTCGACCGCCACCTCGGTCCAGGTGCCGGTCTCGGCATCATCACCCAGGCAGGTATAGAGCTTGCTCCAGTCGTGCCGGTGTTGCACTTCCACCGATCCCAGCTCGCCATAAATGCGCAGGCGCAACTCGTTGAAATGGCCCGTCGCCCAGCGCGTCGCATGAATTACGCCGAGCGCACCATTTTCCAGCTGGGCTGTCATGGCAAAGCTGTCGTTGGCGTCCAGGTCATATTCCCCGATCCGGTTGTTCTCGGCCTTGTCGAAGGTCTCGAGCCGGCAGAACACCTTGGAAAAATCACTGCCAGCGCCATAAGCGGCAAAGTCGAGAATGTGCACGCCGATATCGCCGAGCACGCCGTTCGAACCATGCTTCTTGCTCAGGCGCCACAGCCACTGGCTTTCCGTGCGCCAGTCGCCCCAGGCCTTGCTGACCAGCCAGCTCTGCAGATAGCTGGCCTCGAAATGCTTGACCTTGCCAACCGCGCCAGACTGCACGATAGCACGCGCCTGCTGTAGCTGCGCCACATTGCGATAGGTCAGGTTGACCATGTTCACCAGCCCCAGCCGCTCGGCCAGCTCGGTCATTTCCATGGCCTTTGCATGATCGGTGGCCAGCGGCTTTTCGCAGAACACATGCTTGCCCGCCTGCAGCGCGGCCATGGTAGTGGGGTGGTGGATCGAATCCGGCGTCACATTGGCCACCGCATCGAACTGGCCCCAGGCAATGGCTGCATCCAGCGAGCCGAAGCCGCGCTCGATCCCATGGGCCTTGTTGAAGGCCTCCACGCGCGCCGGGTCGACGTCGACGCCGCCCACCAGTTCGACGCCTTCAATGCCTGCAAAGGCCTTGGCATGCGTATTGGCCATGCCGCCGGTACCCAGAATGAGCAACCGCATCATATTTATCCTTCGGGGCTCACCCCAACCGTCTTCACCAAACAGATGTCATCCACGCCTGAGGGCGGGAGCCATCCAGCGATCGACTGGCGTCACCACTAGCCACGATGATCCGGCTCATAGGCGGGACGCATCGTGGTCGTGGCAACTCCAACCTTACTTCAGGCCTTCTTCGCCAGCGTGGTGCAGCTTGGGGCCGCGTTCCACCAGCGGCTCGATGGACTTTTCCACCGGCGTATTGGGCGCATCGAGCAATTCCGGATGCTGGTCCGGATTGTAGGCCCAGTTCACCGCATTGCGCAGGACCAGTCCGACCGTGGAGTCATGATAGGTTGGATAGGTCTCGTGGCCCGGGCGGAAATAGAACACATTGCCCGCGCCGCGCCGATAGGTCAGCCCGCTGCGGAACACTTCGCCGCCCTGGAACCAGCTGACGAACACCGTTTCCAGCGGCTCCGGCACGCTGAAGGGCTCGCCATACATCTCTTCCATTTCGAGCTCGAAATAGGCCGGCAGGCCCTTGGCGATCGGATGGCCGGGCGCCGTCACCCACAGCCGTTCGCGTTCGCCGGCCTCACGCCAGTGCAGCGCACAGGGGCTGCCCATCAGGCGCTTGAAGATCTTGGAAAAATGGCCCGAATGCAGCACGATCAGGCCCATGCCTTCCCACACGCGCTTGGCGATGCGCTCGACGATTTCGTCGTCGACCTGGCCATGGGCAGCATGGCCCCACCACACCAGCACATCGGTATTGGCCAGCGCCTCAACGGTGCAGCCATGCTCTGGCTCCTGCAGCGTTGTCGTCTTGGTCACGATATTGCTGTCGCTCTCAAGCAATTTGGCAATGTGGTTGTGCATGCCTAGCGGATAGTTATCGGCAACGATCTTGTTCTTCTGCTCGTGAACATTTTCGCCCCAGATCAGGGTGCGGATGGCCATGTCTATCTCCTATCGATGCAGTCTTGGCTGTGCTGTCGCAGGGCACGCCAGTGCGCCACGACCTTGGTTTAGCGGGCGCCGGAAGGATCCGGCACCGGTGTCTTGATGCTTGTTCGGCAACAGCGCCCACCGTTGGAAGGGGACACCGAGGTGTGACCGTTTCGATCACACCATCATGGCGGTGTTATGCCGACACCTAGCCGTGTGCTATCGGTTTCCCCGAAGTATCGAAGCGGTGGATCTTGTCGGCCATGGGCGAGAAACCGATGGTGTCGCCGCTCTTGTATTTGCTGGTGCCATCGGCGCGGATCACGACCGGCTCTTCCTGGCCCACATCGACATAGACATAATTGTCAGAGCCAAGATTTTCGGTGTGGATCACTGTGCCGGTCCAATCACCACCGTCGGGCTTGATCTCGATGTGCTCGCTACGGATGCCCACGGTATGAGCATTGAACGGCTGGGCCTTGGCGCCTTCGATCATGTTCATCTTGGGCGAGCCGATAAAACCCGCCACAAAAAGTGAATCCGGCTGCTCATAGAGCTCAAGCGGCGTACCCACCTGTTCGATGCGGCCATCGCGCAGCACGCAGATGCGGTCTGCCAGCGTCATGGCTTCGACCTGATCGTGCGTCACATAGATCATGGTGGTCTTTTCCATGGTCTCATGCAGCTTGGCGATCTGGATGCGGGTCGCCACGCGCAGTGCAGCGTCCAGGTTTGACAGCGGCTCATCGAACAGGAACACCTTGGGATCACGCACAATGGCGCGGCCGATGGCAACGCGCTGGCGCTGACCACCCGAAAGCTGCCCCGGCAGGCGTTCCAGGTAAGGCGTCAGCTGCAATTGCTCGGCAGCGGCGGCCACCTTGCGCGCAATCTCGTCCTTGCTGACATTGGCGATCTTGAGCGCATAAGCCATGTTGTCGAACACGGTCATATGCGGATAGAGCGCATAACTCTGGAACACCATGGCGATGCCGCGCTTTGACGGCGCCCGGTCGTTGACCACCTGACCGTCGATTTCGAGTGTGCCGCCGGTGATCTCTTCAAGCCCGGCGATGCAGCGCAACAGGGTGGACTTGCCACACCCCGACGGCCCCACGAACACCATGAACTCGCCCGAGCGGATGTCGAGATTGATTTTCTTGAGCACTTCGACTTGGCCGTAGCGCTTGTTGAGGTCGGTGAGCTTGAGGTTTGTCACGATCCGCTCTTCTTTCTTGGTAATGACCCGCCCGAGGGCAGATGCAGGCCGCTTGCCCGACTTACTTGACCGATCCCGCCAGCAATCCGCGGACGAAGTAACGCTGCAGTGCAAAGAACACGATCAGCGGCACCACAATGGTGATGAAGGCGCCCGCCGTCAGGATTTCCCAGTTGTTGCCGCGCGAACCCAGAAGGCTCACCAGCTTGCCCGTCAGCACCAGGCGATCCTGCTGTGCACCCAGGAACACCATGGCGACCAGCAGATCGTTCCACACCCACAGGAACTGGAAGATCGAGAAAGATGCCAGCGCTGGGAAGCTCAACGGCAGCACCATGCCGGTGAAGATCTTGAAGTGGCTGGCGCCATCGATACGCGCCGATTCCATGATCTCCTTGGGAAGGCCGACCATGTAGTTGCGCAGCAGATA
>JAHJOS010000519.1 GCA_018820005.1 Alphaproteobacteria bacterium
TATCGACCGGGTGGCCGCGCTGTTCGGCGCCATCGGCATCGCGCCCACTCTGGCGGGCCTGGGCCTCGCCGAAGACAAGCTGGACTGGACCGCCGAACAGGCTCTCGGCATCGACCGCCTGATCAAGAACAATCCCCGGCCCATCGACCTGGGCGGCATGAAACACCTGCTCCGCGCCGCCTATGACGGCGACCTTGCGGGCGCAGCACGATGACGGAGCCTTTTTCGATGACGACAAGCCCTGACCTCGCAGCCGCATCGCGCGGGCTCTACATCGGCGGTGAGTGGCGCGCTGCGTCCGGTGGTGGACAGATCAACGTGGTCGATCCGTCCAGCGAGGCCGTACTGGCCAGCGTGCCCGACGCGACGCTGACCGACGCCACTGCGGCCATCGAGGCGGCAGCCAAGGCTGCACCGGGCTGGCGCAATATGGCGCCGCGCAAGCGCTCGGAAATCCTGCGGCGCTGCTTCGAGCTGATGACGGAACGGGCCGAAACGCTCGCCACCCTGATCTCGCTGGAAAACGGCAAGGCGCTGCGCGACGCAAGGGGCGAAGTTGCCTATGCCGCCGAGTTCTTCCGCTGGAATGCCGAGGAAGCGGTGCGCATCACCGGCGAGTTCGGCACCGCGCCGGCAGGCACCAACCGCATCATCGTGGATTATCAGCCCATCGGCATCTGCCTGATGATAACGCCCTGGAATTTCCCCGCGGCCATGGCCACCCGCAAGATCGCCCCGGCGCTGGCGGCGGGCTGCACCGTCATTCTCAAGCCCGCCTCCGAAACCCCGCTGACGGCCTATGCGCTGGCGGCAATCTACCAGGAGGCCGGCGTCCCGCCTGGAGTGGTCAACGTTTTGACCACCACCTCGCCCGGTCCGCTCACCGCAGCAATCCTCGCGGACCCACGCGTGCGCAAGCTGTCCTTTACCGGGTCCACAGGTGTGGGCCGCGCCCTGCTCGCAGAAGCATCAAAGCATGTGATTTCCTGCGCCATGGAACTGGGCGGCAACGCGCCCTTCATCGTCTTCGATGATGCCGACCTCGACGCCGCGCTCGACGGCGCTATGGTCGCCAAGATGCGCAATGCGGGAGAAGCCTGCACCGCCGCCAACCGGCTCTATGTGCAATCGGGTATCCACGATGCCTTCGTTTCGGGCTTGGCGCGGCGCATGGAGGCGCTGCAGGTCGGCCCCGGCGCGGAGGCCCAGACCGAATGCGGTCCGATGATCACGCGCAAGGCCGTCGACAAGATCGAACGGCTTGTCGCCGATGCCATCGCCAAGGGTGCAAAAGTCGTCACCGGCGCCGCACGACCCAATCGAACGGGCTTCTTTTATCCACCCACGGTCCTCAGCAACGCCTCAGACAGCGCCGAGATGGCCGTCGAGGAGATCTTCGGCCCGGTAGCGCCGATCTATCGCTTCGAGGACGAGAGCGAGGTCATCGCGCGCGCGAACAACACCGAATATGGCCTTGCCGCCTACATCTTTACCCGCGACCTCTCCCGGGGAATGCGGGTGGCCGGGGCAGTCGAAGCCGGCATGATCGGGCTCAATAGGGGCCTCGTTTCAGACCCCGCCGCGCCATTCGGCGGCGTCAAGCAGAGTGGACTTGGACGTGAGGGCGGACAGCATCACGGCATCGCTGAGTTCATGGAGGCGAAATACATCGCCACCAGTTTCTAAAGAAGGCAGCAGCCATGGAAACCGACGAATTTCGAATACGTGGGCATGTCGCAAATTTTGACGACATCGTCGCCGACATTGTCGCGCGCAGCGCCGCCACGCGCGCCCGCGTGCCGATGCATGCAGATATCGCCTATGGGGATGCACCAACCGAAAAGGTGGATGTGTTTCTGCCTGCAAAGGCCTCGACGGCCCACCCGGTCCACATCTTCATCCATGGCGGCTATTGGCGCGCCTTTTCCAAGAGCGACTACTCGCTGGTGGCGGAAACCGTCGTGGCTGCGGGTGCCATCGCCGTCATTGTCGACTATGCCCTGATGCCCTCAGTGCGCATGGCGACCCTGGTCGATCAGGTTCGCCGTGCCAAGCAATGGGTGCTCGACAACATCGCCCGCTATGGCGGCGACCCGGAGCGGCTGACCATCAGTGGCCATTCTGCCGGCGCACAGCTGGCGACTATGCTTTTCCAGCGCGAGCGCGAGCCGAGCCAGGTCCGCGCTGCCCTGCTGCTGGGCGGTCTCTATGACCTCAAACCGCTGCAGAAGTCCTTCCTCAAGGCCGAGATCGCCCTGACCAATGATGAGGTGGCCGCCTTCACCCCGATGAAGAAGCAATATGATGCGAGCACCGGCGTCTTCGTGCTGGTCGGCGCCAAGGAAACGCCGCCCTTCCACCTGCAGGCCACTGGCTTTGCCCGCAAACTATCCGAGCAGGGCCTTGATGTGTCCCAGCGCATCCTGGTCAACCGCAACCACATGGACAGCGTGCGGGACCTTGGCGTGCCCCACTCGCTGACCGGTCGCTGCCTGTCAGAGCTTATCGGTCGCGCGTAAGTCCCCGCGGTCAGCTCTTGCCGAAATCGGGCACCTTGACGATTTCGCCGCCCCTCTGGGCTGATTGATGCGCGCAGATGCCGACCGCGGTCCAATTGGCGGATTGTTCGGCATTGGGGAAGGCATCGCGCCCTTCCAGCAGAGCGTTGATGATCTCGTTGACCATGTGAGGATGCGAGCCGCCATGGCCACCGCCCTGCACGAAGGACAGGTGGTCCTGATCGACAATGGCGCGGGTGAACTTGCGGATCTCCTCGGGCAGCCGATGCGCGAAGTCGGGCACCTCGACACGCTCTGCAATCTCGGGCTCGGGCCGCTTGGCCGTATGCAGCACCGGTTGCTCGCCGGTCATCAA
>JAHJOS010000064.1 GCA_018820005.1 Alphaproteobacteria bacterium
CGCCGCCGGTGGGCAGGATTACGTCAATCCGCGCAATACGGCAGCCGGCTCGTTGCGGCAGAAGGACCCCGCGGTGACCGCCAGCCGCAAGCTCAATTTCTTTGCCTATGCCTGGGGCTATACCACGGCCGATCCGGCGCCGACCCAGTTCGAGACGGTGCAGAAATTCGCCGAATGGGGTTTTCGCGTTTCCCCTTTGATGGTGCGGGCCAAATCGGCCGAGGAACTGATCGCGCAGTACCGGCTGATCGAGCAGCAGCGGTCGTCGCTGGGCTATGACATCGATGGCGTGGTCTACAAGGTCGACCAGCTCGAGCTGCAGCGCCGCTGGGGCTTTGTCACCGGAGAGCCGCGTTGGGCCGTGGCGCACAAATTCCCGGCCGAGCAGGCGACCACGGTGGTGCGCGCCATCGATATCCAGGTCGGCCGCACCGGGACGCTGGCGCCCGTGGCCCGGCTTGAGCCGGTGACGGTGGGCGGCGTGGTGGTGGAAAATGTGACGCTGCACAATGAGGACTATATCCGGGGCATCGACAGCAAGGGCGAGCCGATCCGCGAGGGCATCGATATTCGCATTGGCGATACGGTGGTGATCCAGCGGGCCGGTGACGTGATCCCCCAGATCGTGCGCGTGGTGCTCGACAAGCGCCCGGCCGATGCCGTGCCCTATGAGTTCCCCCATGACTGTCCGGTGTGCGGTTCGGCGGCGACCCGCGAGATCAACGAAAAGACCGGCAAGGAAGATTCCCGCCGCCGCTGCACTGGTGAATTGATCTGCCCCGCCCAGGCCATCGAGCGGCTTCGCCATTTCGTCTCGCGCGGGGCTCTCGATATTGAGGGCCTGGGCGCCGAGAACATCGATCTGTTCTTCAATGCCGGGCTGGTGCGCACGGCTGCCGATATTTTCACGCTCCGGGATCGTCGGCCGGAGGTGCAGCAGGCGCTGGCCCAACGGCGCGAGGCGCAGGCCCAGGCGCGCGAGGCGGCCTCGGGCAAGGCGCGCAAGGCGGTGCGCAGTGTCGAGGATCGCAATTACGAAGGGCTCGACAAGCTGTTCGCCGCGATCGACGCCCGCAGGGCGCCGGAGCTTGATCGCTTCATCTTCGCGCTGGGTATCCGCCACATTGGGGAAACCACCGCCGCTATGCTGGCGCGCACCTTTGGCACGATGGAAGAGCTGATCCGCGTCGGCAAGGAAACGGCCGCCGCGGCGGACCCCACGACGGTGTTCCCCTCGGTCGACGGCATCGGCGGCACGGTCGTGGGCGCGCTGGTCGATTTCTTCGGCAATAGCCGCAATGACGATGTGGTCGAAGCCCTGCTCGCCCAGGTGACACCCAAGCCCTATGTGGTCAACATCTCGGCCGACAGCGCCGTCGCCGGCAAGACGGTGGTGTTCACCGGATCGCTCGAAAAAATGACACGATCGGAAGCCAAGGCTATGGCCGAACGACTGGGCGCCAAGGTGGCCGGCTCGGTATCGGCCAAGACTGATATCCTGATTGCCGGGCCGGGGGCGGGGTCAAAGCTCAAGACGGCGTCGGATCTGGGGGTGGAAGTCATCACCGAGGACCAGTGGTTCGAGCGGGTTGGCAAATAGGCGACGCCGGCCCCAGGGCCGCAAAGAGGGGCGCTGACCCCCGGGGGAGAAGTCGATGAAATGTCTGGGTCTTGCCGCTGCGGCCTTTGCGCTGCTGCCCACTGCCAGCCAGGCCGGCGAGGTGGGCGACTTGCTCGCCCAGCATCTTTATGCGGGAACGCCGGTTGCCGGACAGGGCGAGCTGCAGACGGCGCGCGACGCCGCTGATCCCGAGGCTTGCTTTGCCTGGTCCATGCTGGGTTTGGCGACGGCCTATGAGGGCTTGGCGCTTGATCTCTACCGCTATGGCGCCACCACGCCCGGCACGCCCACTGCGGCGCTGTTGCTGGGCCTTGGCAGCCTGGACTCCGGCATGCCGCCGGTGCCGGCTAACCCGCACCCCGAGCCGCTCAGCTATGAGGCGTTCCGCACCGTGCTGAGCGATTTCCGCGCTGATCTGGCGACGGCGCAGGCCGGGTTTGAATGTGGCGGCGCGGCCAATACCGACTATGTCGTTTCGCTCGATTTGCTCAAGGCGCGGATCGATTTTAACGGCGACGGCAAGGTGGAGGAGGGCGAGACACTTGGCGCGCTGCTGGCGCCGCTGGTCGGCGATTTCGGCACCGATCCTGCCATGATCGACAAATCCAAGAGCAAGGGCGTCGCGCCCGATACCTCGATCGGGTTCGATGCGGCCGATTCGATCTGGCTGGCTGGCTATAGCCAGGTGATCGGCGTGCAACTCGACCTGCTGCTGGCGCATGACTTTTCGGAATTCTTCAACGCCTATATGCACCGCGCTTTCCCGCTGGCCGGCTTGCCGATGCAGGACTTCACCCGCGGCGGCACGCTGGTGATTGACCCTGAGAGTGATGCTGGCATTGCCGATGTCGTGGCGGCGATCCACTCGCTGAATTTCCCGGTCGTGGACAGGGCGCTGCTGCAGTCCATTCCTGCCAAGCTGCATCACATCACTGCCCTGTCGCGGCAGAACTGGGACCTGCTGTTGGCCGAGACGGACGACAATCGCGAGTTGGTGCCCAATCCGAACCAGACTTCGCTGATCCCCGATATGGCGGTGACTGATGCGAGCGTAGCGGCCTGGCGCGAAACGCTGGACGTGCTCGACCAAATCATCGATGGCAAGCTGCTGATCCCGCATTGGCGGTTCACGCAGGGATTTGACCTGGCAGCCTATTTCGCCGAGGCCGAGCGGACCGACCTGGTGTTGCTGATGACCGGCCAGGCGGCGGTGCCTTACCTGCGCGATGGCCCGGTGGCCGATGCCGACAGCTTTGCCGCCGCCAATCGCGTGTTTGGCGACCGGATTATCGATTATGGCTTCTGGTTCAACTGACAGACGCTGGACGCTCAGGTGCCGTTCTGCGTCCCATTCTGCCATGCTTTGCTTTGTGACGATCACCCTGGAGACTATCGATGCGCCTAGCCACCCTTGCCACCGGCTTGTTCCTGGCCTTTTCCGCCGCCGTCGCAGCGCAGCCCTATGAAACGCCCGAGGCGCTGATCGAGGCGATCTACCAGCCCTACACGACTGGCAATTTCCCCGAGGATGACAGCGTGTTCCGCTCCAGGGCACTGCAGGGGCTCTATAGCCACGATGCCGAGATCACGCCCGAGGGCGAAGTCGGGGCCATTGATTTTGATCCCTTCGTGGATGGCCAGGACTATGAACTGACCGATCTGGAGATAGGCGCGGCCGGCATTGCGGGCGACTATGCCAGCGTCGATGTCACGTTCAAGAACATGGGCGAGCCGCGCGCTCTGAGCTATGAACTGGTTCTCGAAGATGGCGGCTGGAAGGTGGACGATGTGTCCTCTACCCTGGGTGAATTCCCCTGGCGCCTGACCGAGCTGTTCGCCATGGCATCGGGCGGCCAATAGACCGCGCAGATTGCCGAACTGTAATGCTGCCGCCGCAGTTCGGCCATCACCTCATCACTTTCGCGCCGCGCCCTCTGGCTAGCTGTTGTGGCAGCAATCAGGAGGACGCGGATGCGCGCTGCTAAACGACTGGCGCTGGCGGGGCTTGTCCTGTTCCAGCATGGCGTGGCCCAGGCGGCCGAATACAGCGATCCAAAGGCGCTGGTATCGGCGATCTATGCCGAGTATCAGCCGGGCGCGGTGGCCAGTGATCCAGCCAATTATTACTCCGCGCGGCTCAAGACGATTTTCGACAATGCCAGGCAGAACAAGGTGTTGAGCGATGACGACGCCAAGCCGGGCGAGGCAAAGCCGGCAGAACAGGCGTTCAACCCCTTCCTGCCCGATTTCAGCGCGCTGCTGTTTGACATGAGCATTGGCGAGCCGGTGGTGATTGGGGATCGCGCGCTGATCAATGTCAGCTATCACAATTTTGATCACCCGCGCCTGCTCAGCATCGCCGCCGTGCGCGAGGACGGCGGCTGGAAGGTCGATGACGTCGCCTCGCTGGGCGACGAGGATCACTGGCTGCTGAGCTGGGCGCTGATCTATGATCCGCTGCGGAACTGACCTCCCCGTAAGGGAGGCCAGTTGGGGTGCCTAGAGGGCTTCGGTGGCCTGCTTGAGCCAGTCGCGCACCTTGCCCTTGAGAGACGGGCCGATCTCCTTCCAGACGCGGTGGTGATAGGCGTCCAGCCAGGCGCGCTCGGCCTCGGTGAGCATGGATTTGCGGATCAGCCGTTTGTCGATGGGCACCAGGGTCAGCGTCTCGAAATCGAGATAGCCTGGGAAGCCCTCGCTGGCTTGCACGGTGATCAGGTTCTCGATGCGAATGCCATAGGCGCCGGTCTTGTAGTAGCCCGGCTCGTTGGAGAGCACATTGCCGATTTCGAGGGGCAGGGGATAGCGCGGCGAAAAGCCGATCGGGCCCTCGTGCACGCCCAGATAGGCGCCCACGCCATGGCCGGTGCCGTGGTTATAGGTGATGCCATCCTGCCAGAGGAACTGCCGCGCCAGGATATCGAGCTGGGCGCCGCTGGTGCCAATAGGGAAGCGGGCCATGGACAAGGCGATCATGCCCTTGAGCACGCGGGTGAAGCGGTCGCGCTGCTCGTCGCTGGGCTTGCCTGTGGCCATGGTGCGGGTGATGTCGGTGGTGCCCGAAAGATATTGCGCGCCGCTGTCGAGCAGCATCAGTTCGCCGGGGGCCAGAGTGCGGTCGGTCTTGCTGTTGACGCGATAGTGGACGATGGCGCCATTGGCCCCGGCGCCCGAGATGGTATCAAAGCTGGCGTCGACGCAGGTTTCATCCTGCCGGCGGAACGCCTCAAGCGCCGTGACAATGGCAATCTCGGTCAGTTCGCCCTGTGGTGCCGTTTCGTCGAACCAGGCGAGGAATTTGGCCAGCGCAATGCCATCGAGGCGGTGCGCCTCGCGCATGCCGGAGAGCTCAGCGGCATTCTTGCGCGATTTGGGCAGCAGCACGGGATCGCGCTTTTCAATCAATTTCGCGCCGGCATCGGTGAGGGCGGTCAGAATGGCCTGCGGCGCGGTGGCGGGATCGACCTGCACCGATAGCCCTGCCTCGCCCAGGCGCTTGAGTTCATCGGTCAGGGATGATGTCTCAGCAATCTCGGCGACGCCGGCGAGGGTTGTGCGCAGCTCAGCGGTGATCTTGGCGGGGTCGAGGAACAGCGTCGGCAGGCCCGATGCGGGCACGACGGCAAAGCCCAGCACGAAGGGGGTGTTAGGCACGTCGCGACCACGGATATTGAGCAGCCAGCAGATCGATTCGGGCAGGGTGAGCACTGTGGCGTCGGCCTCGTCCGCCGCCAGCAGGGTCTGGATCTCGGCGATCTTGTCATCGGCATTGCGGCCGGAACGGTTGTGGCCCAGCACCTCAATGGTGCTGACCGGTGCGCCGGGGCGGTCGGTCCAGATGGCATCGACCAGATTGGTGTGCGGCACGATGCTGGCATGGCCCTTGAGCTTGGCCGCGAGGTCGCGCACCTCGCCGGGCGTGTGCAGCCAGGGGTCATAGGCCAGCGTACCGCCCTTGGGGATGTAGCGGGTCAGATCAGGCGAATAGCCCGGCTGCAGCCATTCATGCACGCTTACCTTGTCGGTGTCGGTTTCGGCTGGGGCCTGCAGCGTATAGCGGCTGTCCACGAACAGGCCGGCGCTCTCGCGCCCGACGACGGCGACACCGGCCGAGCCGGTAAAGCCGGTGACATAGGCCAGGCGCGCTTCGCCTGATGGCACCGATTCGCC
>JAHJOS010000520.1 GCA_018820005.1 Alphaproteobacteria bacterium
GAAGCCCATTGTCACGGTTTCGCGAGATCAATGGTACGGCCATTGAGGCCCATCAAGGAGGTTGCCTTGGATGTCGCAGATCCAATTCGGCAGCTGAAAGTTCATTTGCATCCACGGAAACCCGAGCCCAAAAAATATGTCTCTCAATCCTTCTTCTTGCTTTCACGATATCGATTTACCAGTTTGTGTTCAGCCTGGGCGTGGTGGTTGAGGAGGCTTGTGTCCGCGTCGACGTAGTTGGTGCGGCCGAAGTCTTACTGGTGGTAAATAGCTTCCATTCTGGCGACTCAACGTTAGCTTAGAAGTGCCCGGCGCTACTGACACAAAGTCAATTGATGCAAATGGTCGTGTGGTTGAACCTTCCATTCCCATCTATTCAGAACTCGATGTGGAGTCAGCCGGACTGACGCCTTCACAGACTGTGACGGTAGAAGTGACGTTGGAAATGGCGAACCAGTTGTCGTTAAGGCTGAAGTCCTGGTTGGCGGCCTGCTCGTACATGACCTCCATGACTGGGATAACGGCTGAAACTGGCTTTGCGTCTAAGGTGTTAATGCGTTAGCGCTGCCAATTACGAGATTGACCAAAAATTGATCGGCACCGGCCCAATATCGAGCTGTTTGCAACCTTGGTGCGACTAGAAGTGATACCACTGCTTCGATGCCCGAACTAAGTGTCGTCAGCATTCTGACGGTGTCCAAATGATGGCCCCGACATTACGACAAAGCGGCCTTTTCATAAGACCGACGATCGCTACGCCAGCAGCCCAAATCAGCCCAACCAAATCAGTCGTTTACCAATTTGCGACAATTGCATCAGTCATCCCGGGTCGATTTTGCCGCGGAACACCCAATAGGCATAGCCGGTGTAGGCTAGGATTGTTGATTGTCGCTTGCAACTGACCCGGGCGGATGCGGCCGAGAACTTGGACTATCTAGGAGGTAGTTCGCGTGTTCATAAGAAGATAACGTCCGAGCGTCGAGCTCTACATCAAGCTCGGCAAGCGTGTCAGGGCGACCATTCTGCAGCTGGGTTACCCGACCAAGAACGCCTTAAAGGGCTTGTACCGCGAATACGAGAAACGCCCTGATTTGTCAGGGGGATTTGCGGTCCGAGCCCCGAAATACACTCAGGCACAGAAGGAGGCGGCGGTTGAGCACTACCTCCCTCATGATTGCTGCATATCTGTAACGATGAGAGCCTTACGCTATCCCGGTCGTGGAACGCTGACCGCGTGGGTTCGCCAGGCGTTCCCTGCCGCCACGAACACCATAGTCGGTTTAGCTGGTCGTCCAAGTTATCCCGCGGCATTGAAACAGGTTGGCGTCATTCAGCTCTGCAGTCGACAAGAAAGTGCACAGGCTGTTGCTGAAAAATCGGCGTGTGCAGGCCGAAATTGTATAACTGGAAAAACCAGCCAATCGGCGCTGAGGCTCCCTAAACCATGAAACGCAATAACGCCTCACCGGCGGCGCCAGAGCGAGAGGAGTTGGAGCGTCAGCTCGACTTACTGCAACGCGACATCCGGCAACTGCAGATCGAGCGGGATCTCTTGAAGAAGGCCAATGAACTCCTAAAGAGGGCCTGGGCGTTGATCTGCAGCTCCGGAGCAATCGGGAAAAGACACTGCTGGTTGAGGCCGTCATAGTTCTCTATCGGCTGCCAGAGCTGCTTGCCCAGTTGGGACTGGCACGAAGTTCGTACTGTTATCAACAAGCCCGTGTGAAGGTGGCGGGCGAATACCTCGCTATTCGTCGCAGCATCGCTGAAATTTCGGCTCAACCACTGCTGCTACAGCTCTATCATTGGCATTACGGCATAACCAGTCCAAGTGTTAATCCGCATCCCCATTGAGCACTGCCAGAATACTGGCAGTGCCAATGGAAAATGCTGGAAAGATGAAATGGGAGAAGACGGTGAACGCAAACTAAATGCGTGCAAGAAGCCCTGCTGACTGAGCGAAATCCATGTTGTCTGCGTGCGACTGTTCCGGGACGAGCTGTCACTAGTCCTGCGTCTAAGCCTAAGAGCCCTAATCCAACCGAACGGCGATCATTATGGAGCAGTTAGACGCAGCCGTTGAGGGACGCTTAAGCCGAAGTGCCGCAGTTGCTAGAGACGCACTCAACAAATGGTTACAATCCTGGTCCGTCACTGAGCCGCCACTTCGCTGGCCACGAGGTCAGCCAGGTTTTGAGGGTTTGTCCCGTCAGGTGCCTTTCCGTTGACGAAAAACGTTGGCGTCTGGACCACGCCCAGCTTTTCCACATCCGACATATCGGTGTTGATGACGCCCAGGATACCGGGGCGAAGGGCATCCTGACGCGCCGTTTCAACGTCCAGGCCGGCTTCGCCCGCGATCTGCCATGCCAGTTCCAGATCGGGATCGCCATGCGCGGCCCATTCGGGCTGTCGGGCAAGCAACGCTTCGAGGACGGGGATGAAGAGGTCCTGCAACCGCGCAGTCTCGAGGATTTTCACGGCCTCGTCGGATCCATCGTGGAACGGCGCATAGCGCAGGACGAGCTTCACCTTGTCGGGATGGCGATCCATGATCTGCTTGACGATTGGATAGTATGCTCGGCAGGCCTCGCAACTCGGATCGAAGAATTCTGAAATGGTGACCGGGGCATCGACCGGCCCGATGACATAGGAATGCGGTCGGACGTAACCTGCGTCCTCGAAATTTGCCACCACACGCGATGCTGGTTGGCTGGACTGGCCGCTGTAGAAGAATGCAGCCACCCCGAAGACGGCGATGGCAACGATCGCGATGGATATGACGACTATGCGGGAGTTCATGCAGGTGTCCTGGCGAGGGGGACGAGAAGGAAGGTTATCGCGGCAAAGACGACGGTGGACAGGAAGGGAAGCGGGAGGCCAAGAACGACCATGCCATCCCCCGAGCAGGACGGGCCCGCACTGCAGGGCACGATAGGAGATGGCAGCACGCCGGCGTACATCAGAGAATGATAGATGGCGATGCAGAGCCCGATTCCGGACAGCGGAAGCGCATATCGCCAGACAGCGAGATCGCTACGGTATGCGGCAACGCCCAGCATCAAGGCCAGCGGGAACATCGCGATACGTTGGTACCAGCACAGTACGCATGGCACCTGTCCCATGACCTCGCCGATGAACAGCGCCCCGAGCGTCGCAACGCCGGCCACCGACCACGCCGCGAACAAAGCGTATGATTGGCCTTTTGTCAGAATAGGTCTCCCATGCTAGGGAGATCGTACTACCTAAAGCCACTAGAGGAGCAAGCCCTCTTCGGACACCGTCCTCAAGCCAAAAGGTCGCAGGGCGGGATGCGACGCAGCTCCGTCGATCGCCTACGGCTTGCATGACGAAATGCCCCATGTGCACGGAGGTCGGGTCCGGTTACGCTTTCCGGAACTTAACCTGGGACTGGCTGGCCTTCATGAAGAAGACATTGTTTGCGACCCTGTTGTTGGTCATGTCGCCCTTAGCCGTCAGCGCTCATGACTTCAACGCGGGCTCCATCTACATCGATCACCCGATGATCCAGGAGGCGCCACCGAATGCGCCAGTACTGGGCGGCTACATCATGCTCCAGAACAATGGAGCGGAAGACGACCGTCTTCTGGGCATCGAGAGTGATGCCGTCGAAAAAGTCGAACTACACC
>JAHJOS010000521.1 GCA_018820005.1 Alphaproteobacteria bacterium
ATGATGACCACCATCCATTCCTATACCGGTGACCAGCCCACGCTCGACACCATGCACAAGGATCTCTATCGCGGCCGCGCGGCCGCGCTCAGCCAGATCCCGACCTCGACCGGCGCTGCCAAGGCCATTGGCCTGGTGCTGCCCGACCTCAAGGGCAAGCTCGATGGCGTGTCGATCCGCGTGCCGACCCCCAACGTCTCCTGCGTCGATTTCAAGTTCATCACCAAGCGCGATGTGACCGCCGACGAAATCAATCAGGCCATCAAGAAGTACGCCGATGGCGAGCTCAAGGGCATCCTGGGCTACACCACCCAGCCCAACGTCTCGATCGACTTCAACCACGACAGCCATTCCTCCACCCTGGCCTTCGACCAGACCAAGGTGATGGGCGGCAATTTCGCCTCGATCCTGAGCTGGTATGACAACGAATGGGGCTTCTCCAACCGCATGGCCGACACCGCCGTCGCGCTCGGCAAGACGCTCTAGGCCCCGGCCGAACCAATCCGACAAGGGCGTCCCGCGGGGCGCCCTTTTTTCTGGCCGAGATTGTCAGCACCTCTGGCTTTGGCAATGATGGCACCAGTCCTCACGACAGGCGCGAACCATGAGCCTTGATCGATCCATTCGCTGGCGCGGCCTTGAGGCCCAGAGCATCGAACATGTCCATGTGGTGGCAACACCACGGGACACGCGCATCCGCTCCACCGTGATCACGCCAGAATATGGCCTGTTCTATCGCATCAAGCTCGATGAGGCCGATCGCGTCCGCACGCTGCGCATCGAACGCACCGACGGCAAGGTGCTCGAACTGTTCTGCGACGGTGCCACCAACTGGTCAGACGATCGCGCTGAACCGATTCCGGCGCTGCGGGGCTGCGTGGACATCGACATTTCTGCCACGCCATTGACCAATTCCCTGCCCATCTGGCGTTGCGACTGGGTGCTCGGCCAGCCGCAGCGTTTCGCCATGGCCTGGATCGATACTGACACTCTCGCCGTTAGCCGGGACGAACAGATCTACACCCGTCTCGACGACACCCATTTCCGCTATCAGTCAGTATCAAGCAATTTTGAGCGCGTGCTCGAGGTCGACAGCGATGGCCTCGTGCTGGACTATCCTGGCCTGTTCGCCCGGACGGAATGATCAGGCGTGGCGGCTTGGCACAGCTGGCCGCAACGCCAATAACCCAATCCCCGCCAGCAGCAGTGCGACGCCACTCATGATGGTCCTCAACTGATTCCAGAACTGCCAGGATGTCGAGTATTGCTGCCACAAGGCCCGCACCTCGATTGGATCTGCGGGAATGGTGGCCGAAGCCAGGGCCTCATTCATGGGGACGTTGACGGTCATCGTCACCAGCAAGGCACCGACACTATAGACGATGGCACCCGTTCCAAAACTCAAAGCAGAAGCCCGGCATCCGGCCCGGATTGCCAATATCGCTGTCGCGGCCAAAACGATCGGCGTCCCGAAAAACGCCGGTGCAAACACACCATTGCGCACGCTGGCGTTCATAGCCTGCATTGCCGCAATGGCGACATTGGGCGGAGCAGCATCAAGCCCCCACATGGTTGAGCAGACCCAGGCATAGAAAAAACCAAAAATGCCACCGGTGAGCATCAACCCGGCGAGTGCCAGTCCGATAAGAAGGCTCGTCATGCTGTCTTGTCCTTGATAGGCGTGCCATAAAGACGAATAAACTGGGAGTGCGCCCGCGCGGCGCGCTGCGCCACAGCTTCAGGCGACAGCACCGGCAGCACGCCAATCACCCGGCGGATTTGCAGGTCGCCAATCAACAGACTGATATAGACTTCGCCTGCCTCCACGGGGTTCGCCGAAATCAGTGCCCCCGCAGCAATAGCGCGACTGATCACCGCCCCGAGCAAGGGCGCAATGGTATCGCGTCCCGCTCGGGCTATCGCTGGTCCAAGTGTCGCCGTGTCCTTGACATCGCTGGCGGCCGCTCTGTTGAGCGCAATCGCACGCTCACCCGTCACCATCGTCAATAATATCGGCCCAAGTTTGCGCAGTGTTTCCACTGCATCATTCTCGGACAAAAGGGCGGTTTCCAGCAAATGGCGCGACTGCTGTGCATTGGCCTCCACCAAAGCGCAGAACAATCCCTGCTTGTTGGCGTACCATTTGTAGAGCGTCTCATTGGACGATTTTGCCGCCTTGGCAATCACCAGCATAGAGGCAGGTCCATAGCCGACCGCCTCCAGCACCGCATAGGCCGCAGTTTCGATCTGTCTACGCCTTTCGGCTTGAGTAACGATAATAGCGACTCCTGACCTCGAAAATCCGTACAGATTTGTACGGTATGGTGTCAAGCGGTTTCGCATCCGGCTTTCCCGGAGGCTGTGTCAGGCCTCGACCGAGCGAGTGACAAACGTTCCAGCCGTACGTGCCCTGACATCTGGCGATGCAAGACAACCCTCTACAGACTCATAGCCCGGTGCCCCGGGATAGGGCGCCACCAGGCTCGGCGGGCTGTGGTTGGCCGGGCAGAGGATGATCGCCTCGTCGCCGCGCACTGCCGCCAGATCGAGTACGGCGCTCGACCGCGTCATCAGCATCAGCCGCGGCAGCGCGCCAACGGACGCCCGCAGATAGGCGATCAGCGCCACCTGCGTCGCCTCGTCGAGCCCCTCCTCCACCATGTCGACGACCACCGTCTCGTCCGGCGCCCCGTGGAGCCCCAGCAGTAGCGCACGCAGGGTTGGGCCCAGCGTTGCGCCATCCTCCACCAACCAGGCCTCGGTCCGGGCCAGGCGTTCTCGCAGCGCCGGATCGGCATCAATTCGCCGCTGCGCCGCCGCGCCAGCCTCCGCATTGCGCTCCAGCCCCAGGAACCGCCCGCCGGCGATTTCCTCAGCAAGGCGCTGCGACAGACGGGTCTTGCCGCTACCCAACGGCCCGATGATGAAGCTCAGCCGCTCCAGGCGCGGCAGCACAAAGCGCTCACCGCCCCAGGGCCAGGGCAGATCAAACGCCACTGCAGGCCCGTCTGCCCCGACATCGAGCTGGCGCAATGCCAGAATATCGGGCGTCTGCCCTTGCGCCAGCGCGCCGCGCAGCTCACGCACCCGCGCAAGCGCCACCACCAGCGTCTGCATCCGCGCCTCAAGAACGCTCTGCTGGCTTGCCAGTGCAGTGCCCAGGCCACGTCCGTCGCCGCCCAATACCCGCTCAACTTCGCCCAGGCTAAGCCCCAGCCCTCTCAGCGCCACAACATCCTGGGCCCGCGCCAGCTCCACTGGGCCATACACGCGCCAGCCCGCTGCGGTCCGACCGGGCACCACCAGACCGCGATCCTCGTAAAGGCGCAGTGCCTTGCTTGAAACACCGAGCATTCGCGCCGCGTCGGCATGTTTGAAACTACGATTTGAAGACGTCACGACTCACCTCTGTCTGGTTGATCGTTTGCCTTATCGGGGCTGCCCCAAGGGCTGGGTCAAGCCCAAATTGCGCACTGTGCCTGTCACGCGCGAGTCATCAAATCACCCTAGAAAGGCTGCCATCCAGCCCGTCCGAAGCAATTGCCATGTTCCATTTCACCCGACGTCTTATGGCAGGCCTGCCCATCGCGTCGATGTTGATCGGAGTGGCCGATCAACCTGCCCTTCTGGTTGCGCCCCCGGCTCTCACAGCCGTTTTCGTGTTTGTACGCGACCATCTGATCCGTCGACGGGTGGGATTAAGCGTCTGGCCAAGCGATGGTTTTGCTCGCCACGTCCTAGTCGATGATCTGGGTCAACTGCTTGGCTGGACTATCCTTTCTTTGCCCCTTTTCCTGCTTGGCCATGCGCTGCGCACGATGCTGCCTCTATCCTGAGGCGACCTTTTTTGAAGGACTTGCCTTCCCCCTCTCGCAACGCTCTGCTACGCCACCGCTGTTATACCACCGGGAGGCCCGATCCATGAGCGCCACTTTCAAGACTCTCGACGAGCTCGATCTTAACAACAAGCGCGTCCTGCTCAGGGCCGACCTGAACGTTCCCTTTGCCGACGGCAAGGTCACCGATGCCACGCGTATCGAGCGCCTCGTCCCCACGATCCGCGAAATCGTCAAGCACGATGGCAAGGCGATCCTGCTCAGCCATTTTGGCCGCCCCAAAGGCAAGGTCGACCCGGCATTTTCGCTTGAACAAGTCTGCGCCGCGGTTGCTGACCTGACCGGCCATCCCGTTGGCTTTGTCGCGACGGACTGGGTCGACGTCAGCGCCGCCAAAAAAGCAATTGATGCGGCCCCGGCCGGTTCTGTGCTGGTGATGGAAAACACCCGTTTCCACCCCGGCGAGGAAGCCAATGACATCGAGCTGGCCCAGCGCATGGCCAGCCTGGGCGACGTTTATGTCAACGACGCCTTTTCGGCCGCTCATCGCGCCCACGCCTCGACTGCGGCTTTGGCGCATCTGCTGCCAGCGGCCGCGGGCCTGGCCATGCAGTCCGAACTCGAGGCCCTGGAAGCTGGCCTGGGCAAGCCGAAAAAGCCAGTGGTCGCCATCGTCGGCGGTGCCAAGGTATCGTCCAAGATCGACCTGCTGGAAAATCTCGTCACCAAGGTTGATGGCCTGGTGATCGGCGGCGGCATGGCCAACACCTTCCTGCATGCGCAGGGCTATGGCGTCGGCAAATCGCTCTGTGAAAAAGACCTGGCTGAAACCGCCCTACGCATCATGGACAAGGCCATCGACAGCGGCTG
>JAHJOS010000522.1 GCA_018820005.1 Alphaproteobacteria bacterium
CCCGCCAAGCCCACCGTACCCGAGGATCTGGTCGCCCAGTTGATCGCCCAGGCCCGCGAAGACGCCTATGCCGAAGGTGTCGCCGCCGGGGAGCGCAATGCAACCTCCATGGCCGCGCAGACCCTGGCGGCAGCGGCCGGCGCGCTCGCCGCACACACTGCCGAAATGGCAGCAGCGGTTGACGATACCGCCCATCAATCTCGCCGCGAGGCCATCGAACTGGCTGCAACTGTCGGCCGCAAGCTCGCGCTGCACCTGCTGGCGCGCTTCCCCACGCTCGAACTCGATGCCCTGATTGCCGAATGCATGCAGAGCCTCAACGGCGTCCCCCATCTGGTGGTGCGCTGCCACCCCTCGATTGCCGACGGCATCCGCGACATTGCCACCGCCCATATGCAGACATCGGGCTTCTCCGGCCGTCTGATTGTCATGGGCGATCCCGAGCAGCGCGTTGGTGATGGCAAGCTCGAATGGGTCGATGGCGGCCTCGTGCGCGACATCGGCGCAGTGTCCAAGGACATCGATACCAAGATTTCAGCCTATCTGGCCGCCAAGACCGGCAAGAACAAAACCCAGGAGAGCAGCCCATGAGCGCTTCCGAAGACGATACCTCAGCCGACGAAGCCATCAACTTCGAGGAGATGCTGGCCAGCGTCAAAGATGAGACCCCCGAGGCCCACACCGAGCGCACAGCAGGCGACCTTGAAGCCGTGTTCGACGTGCCGGTCCGCATTTCGGTGGTACTAGGCCGCACCAAGATGCCGGTTTCCGAACTTCTGCGCCTCGATACTGGCACCGTCATCGAGCTGGACCGTCAGGTCGGTGAAGCCGTCGAGATCTTCATCAACGAGCGCCTCGTCGCCCGCGGCGAAATCGTGCTCGTCGAATCCAAGCTCGGCGTCACCATGACCGAAATCATCAAACCACAGTAAAGGAGCTCAAGATGCGTCTGCTCATCGTCGGGGCCCTTGAAGGCCAACTCAGCGAAGCCACCAAGATGGCTATGAACGGCGGGGCCAAGGTTGCCCACGCCCCATCAGTCGAGATTGCCCTAGCCGCCCTGCGCGCCGGCCGCGGCGCCGACCTGCTGCTGGTCGATGTTGCCATGGATATCGCCGGCCTGATCGCCGGTCTTGAAGCCGAGCGCATCGCCATTCCCGTCGTCGCCTGCGGTGTCGAGGCCAATGCAGCTGCTGCCGTCAACGCCATCCGCGCCGGCGCCAAGGAATACATCCCCCTGCCCCCCGATGCCGAACTGATCGCTGCCGTGATCGCCGCTGTGGCGCGCGAAAGCGCTGATTTCCTCTACCGAGACCCGGCTATGGAACGCGTTGTCAAGATGGCCGACCAGATCGCCGGTTCCGATGCGTCCATCCTGATTACCGGCGAAAGCGGCACCGGCAAGGAAGTCATCGCCAAATATGTGCACGCCCGTTCCAAGCGCGCCAACAAGCCCTTCATCTCAATAAACTGCGCCGCCATCCCCGAGGCGCTGCTCGAATCCGAACTGTTCGGCCACGAGAAGGGTGCTTTCACTGGCGCCATCGCGCGCCGTATCGGCAAGTTCGAGGAAGCTTCGGGCGGCACGCTCCTGCTCGATGAAATCAGCGAAATGGATGTCCGGCTGCAGTCCAAGCTGCTGCGCGCCATCCAGGAACGCCTGATCGACCGCGTCGGCGGCAGCAAGCCCGTCCCGGTCGACATTCGCATCCTGGCCACCTCCAACCGCAACCTCAACGAGGCCGTCCGCGAGGGCAGCTTCCGCGAGGACCTGCTGTTCCGCCTCAACGTCATCAACCTCAAACTTCCGGCCCTGCGCGATCGTCCCGGCGATATCGCAGCGCTCTCCGAGTTTTTCGTCGCGAAATACTCCAAGGCCAATGGCCTGCCGCTCCGCATGCTTTCCCCTGATGCGCGCGCTGCGCTCCTGCAAGCCCCCTGGCCGGGGAATGTGCGGGAGCTGGAGAATACCCTGCATCGGGCAGTTCTGTTGTCCTCGGGCGTCGTCATCGGCCCCGATGCCATCGTGCTGCCCGATGGCATGGGCCTGTCCGAAGTGGCCGCAGCCAGCACGCTGTCGTCACAACTGGCGCAGACGGCGCAGTCCATGTCGGCGGCCCTGGTCGGCCGCACCGTGGCCGATGTCGAGCGCGACCTGATCCTTGATACCCTCGATCACACGCTGGGCAACCGCACCCACGCCGCGACCATCCTGGGCATTTCGATCCGGACGCTGCGCAATAAACTCAACCAGTACGCCGATGAAGGCACCAATGTGCCCGATCCCGGCGAACGTCGCTCCGTTGCCTAGGACCTAGATGACCGACCTGCCCACCGGCCGCGCCCATACGCCCTTCAAGCTCCCCTCCGTAGCCTCGGTTGCGGATATGCTGCGCTCGGGCGACATCGCGCTGGCGACAGGCGTGATGGGTCTGATCGTCATCCTGATCGTTCCCATGCCGGCCATCCTGCTCGATGGCCTCCTGGCAGTCTCGATCGTCTTTTCGGTAATGATCCTGATGACGGCGCTGTTCATTCAGAAGCCGCTCGAGTTCTCGTCCTTCCCGACGGTCCTGCTCATCGCCACCATGCTGCGTCTGGGCCTGAACCTGGCCACAACCCGCCTGATCCTGGGCGAGGGGCATACCGGCACCCAGGCCGCCGGTCACGTCATCGAGGCCTTTGGCCACTTCGTGATGCGGGGCAATTTCGTCATCGGCGTGGTGGTCTTCGCCATTCTGGTGATCGTCAATTTCATCGTTATCACCAAGGGCTCGGGCCGCATCGCCGAAGTGGCTGCCCGCTTCAACCTCGAGGCCATGCCCGGCAAGCAGATGGCCATCGATGCCGATCTCAGCGCCGGCCTGATCGACGAAGACACCGCCAAGAAGCGCCGCGCCGAGCTCGAAGGCGAAAGCGCCTTCTTCGGCAACATGGACGGCGCGTCCAAATTCGTGCGTGGCGATGCCATCGCCGGCCTCATCATCACCTTCATCAACGTCATCGCCGGCGTCTTCATCGGCATGATGCAGGAAGGCCTCTCCATCCAGGAGGCCGGCAATGTCTATACCCTGCTCACCATCGGTGATGGCCTGGTCTCCCAGATCCCGGCGCTGATCGTCTCGACGGCCGCTGGTATCCTGGTGTCCAAGTCGGGCGTCACCGGTTCGGCCGACAAGGCCCTTTCGGCCCAGTTCACCGGTTACCCGCGCGCGCTGGGCATGTCCTCGGCGGTCATGGCCCTCTTGGCCTTTCTGCCCGGCATGCCGATCATCCCCTTCCTCGGCATCGCGGGCCTGGTTGGCTATGTTGGCTGGCGCTCTGCCCGCACCAAGGACGAAACCAAACTGGATGCCGCAGCCAGCGCCCTTACCAAGGCGGCTGCACAGCCCGGCGGCGGCAAGCCGGCCGCCACCGAAGAGCAGCCGATCACCGATAGCCTGCGCATCGACGAGCTCAAGCTCGAACTCGGCTATGGCCTGCTCAGCCTCGTCAAGGAAGACGAGAACGGCTCCGATCGCCTCACTGAGCAGATCAAGGCTCTGCGCCGCCAGCTCGCCACCGAACTCGGCTTTGTCATGCCGCCCGTGCGCATCCTGGACAACATGCAGCTCGAGCCCAATGCCTATAAGGTGCGCATCAAGGAAGTCGAAGCTGGCGCCGGCGAGATCTATGCCAACCAGCTCATGGTCATGGACCCCTATGGCAACAAGATCGACCTGCCCGGTCACCACACCACCGAGCCGACCTTTGGCCTGCCGGCGACCTGGATCGAGCCGGCCCTGCGCGACGAGGCCGAGCTGCGCGGTCTCTCGATCATCGATCCCTCGACGGTGATTTCCACCCACCTGACCGAAGTGCTCAAGGCCAATGTCTCGGACCTGCTGAGCTATGCCAATGTGCAGTCCCTGCTCTCGGGCCTGCCCAAGGAACAGCAGAAGCTGGTCGAAGACATCGTCCCCGGCATGATCTCGGTGTCGGGCGTGCAGCGCGTGCTCCAAACCCTGCTCAACGAGCGCATCTCGATCCGCGATCTCTCCACCATTCTCGAAGGCATTGCCGAAGTCGCCGGCCCCGGCCGCTCCGTCCAGATCATCGCCGAGCATGTGCGCAGCCGCCTTGCCCGTCAGCTCTGCGCCGCCAACCTGGGTGCCGATGGCAATCTGCCGCTGCTCACTCTGGGTCCGCAGTGGGAGCGCGACTTTGCCGAGGCCATGGTGGGCGATGGCGACAACCGCCACCTCGCCATGGCCCCTTCGCGCCTGCAGCAGTTCATCGGCGCCATCCAGTCGGCCTATGAGCGCGCCGCCCAGATGGGCGAATTGCCCGTGCTCATCACCTCGCCGGGCATCCGCCCGCATGTCCGCGCCATCATCGAGCGCTTCCGCCCGCAGACGGTGGTGATGAGCCAGAACGAGGTGCACCCCCGCATCCGCCTCAAGACCGTGGGCAGCGTCTAGCCATGGGCAGGATCCGGCTGGAGGGCTATATCGCCGTTCCGCCTGACCGTCTGGTTGCCGTAGCGTCAGCGCTGCCGAACCACATCGCCCTGACCCAGGCCGAACCGGGCTGCCTCAGCTTCTCGGTGACCCAAAGCCCCGATAACCCCTGCCACTTCCTTGTCGCTGAAGTCTTCGTCGACCAGGCGGCCTTCGAGCAGCACCAGGCCCGTGCTGCTGCCTCGCCCTGGAGCGAAATTTCCGCCGGGCTCGAACGCCATTATACGATCACCAAAGACGATTCCCCCGCCAAAGAGACCCCGCTGGGCTCGCGCTTTGCTGCCGCAGACGTCGTCCAGCGCCGCGCCTTGACCGAAGGCGAAGCCGGGCGCGCCTGGCTCGCCCGGCTGGACGATACCCTGAGCGGTCTTGAGCAAGCTTGGGGCATCACCATTGGCCCCGCCCTGCCCGGTGGCACCGCCGCCTTTGTCGCCGAAGCCACGTCAGCGGATGGCGCCAACCTCGTCCTCAAGCTCCCCACACCCGGCACTGCCGCCGGCCGTCACGAGGCCCTGGTTCTGGGCCGGGCCGCCGGCAAGGGCTATGCTCGCCTTCTGCGCCACGACGATGCAACCGGTGCCCTGCTGCTCGAGCGACTGGGGGATCGGCTCGATACGCTGGACCTGCCCTATGAACGGCAGTTGGACGTGATGTGCGCCACCCTGCTGCAAGCATGGATGCCAGTCCCGCCCGACTTCCCCGGCACGACGGGGGCGCAAAAGGCCCTCAACCTTGCGCAATCTATCGTCCAGCTCTGGTCCGCCACCGGCCAGCCTTGTGCCCAGGCCGTGATCGACGCCGCCCTCATGTACTGCCGCGATCGCGCCGCCGCCTGGCGCCCGGAAAGTGCCATTCTGGCCCATGGCGATCCGCACCCGGCCAATATCCTCGCTGTGCCCGAAACTAGTCCGACCCAGTTCAAGTTCATCGACCCCGATGGCCTCGCCATCGAACCCGCCTATGATCTGGGCGTACTGCTGCGGGCCTGGCACGACGGCATCGCCGGCCGCCACGCCCATGACATCGCCCGCGCCCATGCCCGCTACCTCACCACCCGCACCCAGGTGACCACAGAAGCCATCTGGCAATGGGGCTATATCGAGCGCGTCTCGACCGGTCTGCATCTGCTCGAAATCGGCGAGATCGAGCAGGGTCAGCACTATCTCAGCGTCGCCGAGGCCATCGCCAGCACGGCCGGCTAACGCTCAGCGCCTGCGCTCGTAGCGATACTCGTCCGATGGCGCACCACCAAAGAAATCCGCATTCTCGATCAGCGCAACGCGAGCAAAGCCCAGCGCTTCCAGCAGCTTCGCGGAGGCCTCATTCCGTGTATCGAGCGACGCACCAATCACCTGTGTATCCGGGTCGGCCCACAGCGCCGCAGTCACCGCCTCCCCTGCCGCGCGTGCCAGCCCCTGTCGCTGATCTCCCACGAACACAAAATAGGCGATGTCCACTCGGCCGTCCGCCAGCGCGGTCGCCTCGAACAACCCACAATAATGGTCTTCTCCCCGCAGCGCCCAGTTAAGCCAGACGGCG
>JAHJOS010000523.1 GCA_018820005.1 Alphaproteobacteria bacterium
GCCCGGCCGCAAGATGGGCCACATCAACACGATCACCCGACCCTAGCGCGCCAGCCAGCCTGCAATGGCTGTCACAACAGCAGCCGGATCCTCCATGGTCGGCAGATGCCCGCAGCCGGCAAAGTTCACCAGCGCCGCGCCAGCAATGGCCTCTGCCATCTCCTCGGCCAGTTCCGATGGCGTCACGCCATCGACCTCGCCGACACCCACCAGCGTGGGCACGGCAATGGCCCCCAGGGACGGCCGCGAGTCGATCCGCGCTATGATCGCCTTCTGGTGCCTGAGATAGGCACTGGCCCCGGCCCGCTCGGCCATGGCCACCACGTCCTGGACCAGTGGCGTGTCCAGATTGTGCGGCGCCACCAGGCCAGGTTGCAGTGTGCGGGCGACCAGTCCGAACTTGCCCTCTTCCACCAACCTGATCGCGGCCTGTCGCGCCTGCGTCCGAACCGCGTCGTCGGCCCGCGCCGACGTATCGAGCAGCGCCAGATGCGTCACTCGCTCCGGCGCCTGGCGCATGATTTCAAGCGCCACATACCCACCCATCGATAGCCCCGCCAACGCAAAGCGCGACGGCGCCGTCTCAAGGACATGCGCGGCCATACCAGCGACACTGTCCTGCCCCGACATATCGGCAACAGCACAATTGGCGGTGTCGCCCAACCCCACAACCACGTCGCGCCAGAGCCGCGCGTCGCAATTGAGTCCCGGCAACAAAAGCAGATCGGTCGTCATGGCACGGTTCCCTGCCCGGATCATTGTTGCCCGATTGTTGAGTGCAGCACCGCTCCCGGCAAGCCATTGTGCCATATCTCCTCGGTTTTTCTCCATGAGTCAGTGGACAAGCCCCCCTTGCTGGGCTATAGACCGCCCCACGGTGATCAGCACTGCTGGTCGGCGACGGGATGTTTTATCGCGGCGCCACTATCCAAACCCACATGTCCAAGCTTCGAAAGGGCGGTTGACCTTTGCAAGTAGTCGTTCGCGATAATAATGTTGATCAGGCGCTTCGCGCGCTCAAGAAGAAGCTGCAGCGCGAAGGCGTCTTCCGTGAGATGAAGCTGCGCAACTACTACGAGAAGCCCTCTGAGAAGAAGGCTCGCCAGAAGGCCGAGGCAATTCGTCGCGCCCGCAAGCTGGCTCGTAAGCGCGCACAGCGCGAAGGTGGTTTGCCTGCTCCGGCTCCGACGGCACGCCCCGGCCAGCCCGCTCGTCCGAGCGCTTCGGTCACGCCGCGCAACTAAGCGCTGCTGCAGCAATGAATTTGAGACGCCGTCCTTCGGGGCGGCGTTTTCGCTTGTCTGATGCAGTCTGCCGATCCGATCTGTCAGTGTGATCGGTCAGGTCTCGGGCGGCACCGGTGTCCGCGCCCGTCCCGACATGCGCCGCGCCGATGCCACCACGATCGTCAGCCCTGCCATGATGGGCATCAATACGGTTAGTGCGCTGCTGGCCGTCGCAAAGCCCACACTGGCCAGCGTAGAGCCCACAAAGCCGCCCCCGACCTGGAACACTCCGGTCAGCGCCCCTGCGGAGCCGGCAATGCCACCGAAGTCAGACATGGCCGCAGCAGTCGTGCTGGGGCCGATGAACGCCAGCGACAGCATCCAGAAGGCCACCGGCACCATCACCGCCAGCACGTCCCCCGGAAAGAGCCGTGGCCCCAGCGCAAAGCCCAGGCCGGCCAGACCAATCAGCACCAGCCCGACCCGCACCATAACGACGCCTGAAAACCGGGAGGCAACATGGCCGGCCAGCACATTGCCGGCAATGAACGCACCGGTCTGGATCAACATGACCATGGCGAACTGGAATGTACTCAGTCCGATCTCGTCGATCAGGATGAACGGCAGGAGCGCTGCAAAGCCATAAAAGCCGCCGAACGACAGCGCCAGAACCAGCGCGGGCAGCATGAAAGCCGGCGCACCCAGCAATTTGCGGTAGTTCTGCACAATTGTGCTCAGCCGGAATGGTACGCGCGCTGCAACCGGGTGGGTCTCCCGCGCCACCCAGCTGACAAGCGCAATCATGCCCAGCCCATAGGCCGCCATGACGAAGAACAGCAAATGCCAGTTCCCAACCAGCAGGATCGCACTTCCCAGCGTCGGCGCGATTGCTGGCGCCACCGTGAGGATCAGATTGATCAAGGTGAGAATTCGAATCGATTCCGCGCCAGTAAACTGGTCACGCACCATGGCCCGCGACAGGGCGACGCCCACCGATACGCCGATGCCTTGCAGCACACGCCCAGCCAGCAAGGTTTCAACGCTCCCCCCCAGAGCGACCACAACACTTCCCGCCACATACAACCCGAAGAAAAGCGAAGCGACCTTGCGCCGACCAAGGCTATCGGAGAGCGGACCACACACCAGTTGTGCCAGCGCAAAGGCAGCGAAGTACACAGCGAGCGACAGCTTGCCGATAGCATCGGTCGTGCCCAGCTCACTGACGATCGTGGGCAGCGCCGGACCATAAAGCGAAATCGACAGGGGACCCGCAGCGACCAGCAGTCCGCCGATCAGCGCGGTGCGCCGCGCCGACATAGGCGTGGGATTCGGAGCGTTCATTGTGCGGCCATTGCCTTTTCGAAAAAGGGGCGGGCATGCGCCCATATGCCCCGCACCCACAGATCGCTGTGCCCGGCCCCAGGCTCGATCCAGAGCGTGTCAGGGTGCGGCGCCAATTCGTAAAGGCGTTCGCCATTGGAAACATCGATGGTCTTGTCGGCCGTGCCATGCGCCACCATCACCGGCTCACTGACATCGGCAATCCAGACATTGCTGGGAAACTGATCCTGCATCACCAAGGCAACAGGCAGGAAGGGATAGCGCTCCGCCGCCACCGTCACCGCCGACAGGAACGGCGTCTCCAGCAGCAGTGCCCTGGCATCGCGCACACTCGCGACGTAAGTCGCCGGTCCGGTACCCAGCGAGCGCCCCCAGATCACGATGGGAACGCCTTGTCCTGCCGCCCAATCAAAGGCGCTGGTAGCATCTTCAAGAATGCCGGCCTGGTTGACATCGCCCGGCGACAGCGGAAAGCCGCGATAGTCGAACGCCAGGAACCCGTAGCCATCGGCAACGAACTGCACGTAGCGCTCGTACTCCTTGCTGAAGCTGCCCGAGTTGCCCTTGTAGTAGATGATCAGCGGCTTGCCCGGCTGCGGCGCCTGATACCAGCCGTTGATCACACCATCACCCGAGGGAATAGCCACGGTCCGGGCGCCTGTCAGCGGGGTATCCGCCAACGCCGTGATGACGCCCTGCGGTTCATACTGCAAGGCGCGCTGATTGACGTACATGTAGCCAACAACGCCCCCATAGGCGATGACCAGCACCAGGCCCATGGCCAGCAGGAGACGCTGTAGCTTCACTGTTCATTCCTTGGCTAACTCGTGCCGCCGAAACTACTACAATCGCTGCCGCTTGCCACCCATCCGGTGTGTGGCGTGCCTCACATCTCTTCGATGGTCTTGGCAAGAGCCTGCGCGAACACCTCGTCCGGCTGGGCACCCGACAGCGCATATTTCTCGCCAAAAATGAAGAAGGGCACCCCGCGAATACCTTGGGCCGCAGCATCGTTAGCCAGCTGTTCGGTAATCGCCAGCTCATTCTCGTCATTCATCGCGTCGAGGGCGTCGCCACGGTCAAAACCGAACTCGACGGCAATGTCGGCCAGGACATTGTCATCATTGATCTGCCGATGCTCGAGGAAATAGGCATTGGCGATGGCATTGGCCAGCTCGTGCTGAATTCCCAATGGCTTGGCCAACCGGGCAATGGTGTGAGCCTTTTTGGTGGGGAACATGCGTGGCTGCTGGCTGAGGTCGAGCTCGACACCCGCCTTGCGCGCTTCGCTTTCCACCCGCTCCCACATTTCGCTGGGCTCGCGACCGTATTTTTCGCGCAGCATATCGGCCACCACTACGCCTTCTTCGGGGGTATTGGGGTCGAGATAGAAAGGGTGGTTTTCAATCACCACTTCCACATCGTCGGGCAAGGCCGCGACGGCCTTGTCCAGGCGCGCCGACCCAATGATGCACCAGGGGCATACGACATCGGTGAACACGTCGATCTTGAGCTGCTTGGTCATGGCAAAATCCTGTTTTGTCTCACATGGCGCGAAAGGCCGAGCACTGCAAGAACGCACGTCGAGGTAACCTAGCCCACTGACAAAAATTGGTCACCGCTGGCAAGCCCATGGGCGAAACCCCAACCTTGCGTTAGAAGCAGCCAACCCAGGATTGTCCGCATGACCGACCACACCGACCGTCTCGAAGCCCTCGAAACCCGCATCGCCTATCAGGACCAGACGATCGAGGAGCTCAACGCAACGATCACGGCGCAATGGCGCCAGATCGATCTGCTGACCCGCAAGCTTGATACGCTGGAGCAGCAGGTGCGCTCGGGCGTCCATATCGCCGACCCAAGCACCGAACCGCCGCCGCCCCATTATTGATCGTCGACGACGGTCGTCGTCCTGCTCTTGATTTGGCGCAAGGCTGTCGCCACTGCCCTGTGCTTGGTGTCCCAAGACCCAGGTTTCAACAGGAGACAGACCATGGCGGACAAGCACTACCCCGATATCACCAAGGAAATTTCAGCCGGCAGCCGCATTCTGCGTAAGGACATCCCTGACGTCATGACTGGCTTTTCGGCGATGGCTGCGGCCGCGGGCCACGACGGTGCGTTGGACAAAAAGACCAAGGAACTGATTGCGCTGGCGATCGCCATCTCCACCCGATGCGATGGCTGTATCGGGTTTCATACCGATGCGCTGGTGCGCCTGGGCGCAACGCGGGGCGAGTTCCAGGAAACTCTGGGCATGGCCATCTATATGGGCGGCGGGCCATCGCTGATGTGCGCCGCCAATGCCATGACGGCCTGGGGCCAATACGGCGGCGCCGAAAGCTGAACAGGCAACGGTCCGTTAAACCGCGTCAAAGGCTCTGTCACAAACAAAAACGGCCCGCCAAAGCGGGCCGTCCATGTCTCAGGCGCGCTATCGGCTAATGGCCGAGCGCCTTGACGATTTCCTCGGTCATCTTCTTGGCGTCGCCGAACAGCATCATGGTGTTGTCGCGATA
>JAHJOS010000524.1 GCA_018820005.1 Alphaproteobacteria bacterium
ATCATGGTTTGCTCTCGACAGGACTGCGGCAATGCGCGGGTATTGCCCGAGGTATAACCGGCAAACATGACTTGTCAACTCACCTTATGCAGCGCCCTGCAGACGGCTCCACCGGCCCAATACCAACGCCACACCGAACTAAACACCAATCGGGGGCAAAGCAGCATTGACGCAGGTTTCTTTCATCGGTACTTGCCGATGAAGTCCCGAGCGCCCATCTTGGGTCTTACCCATTCCCTGCCTCAACCAATCGAGCGTTTCATGTCCGCACTTTTCTCGCCCGCCACGCTGCGCGGTCTCACCTTGCGCAATCGCACGGTCGTCGCGCCGATGTGCCAGTATTCCGCCCGCCATGGCGTCGCCAATGACTGGCACCTGGTGCAACTGGGTCGCTTCGCGCTGGGCGGCTTTGGCCTGGTGATCCTGGAAGCCACCGGCGTTACGGCCCAGGGCCGCATTTCCTATGCCGACCTGGGAATCTGGAACGACGAGCAGATCGCCCCGCTCGCCCGCATCGTCGATTTCCTGCATGCCAATGGCGCTGCCGCCGGTATCCAGCTGGCCCACGCCGGCCGCAAGGCATCCACCCCGGTTTCCTGGAACGACACGGCCCATATGTCGGACGCCGAGAAGGCGGCTGTGGCCTATGAGCACTGGAAGCCGGTGGCGCCAAGCGCCGTATCGCATGATCCCAAGGATGCCAATTTCCAGACTCCCGATGCACTCGACGCGGCAGGGATCAAGGGCATCATCGAGGCCTTTGTGGCCGCGGCCATCCGCGCCAACCAGGCCGGCTTTGACACCGTCGAGATCCATGCCGCGCATGGCTATCTGCTCAACCAGTTCCTCTCCCCGCTCGCCAACAAGCGCACCGATGAATATGGCGGCAGCCGCGAGAACCGCATGCGCCTTGTGCTGGAGGTGACCGAGGCCGTGCGCGCGGTCTGGCCCATGGACAAGCCCCTGCTGGTGCGCCTGTCGGTGAGCGACTGGCATCCCGATGGCTGGCAGGTCGAGGACAGCGTCGCACTGGCGCGCGAACTCAAGGCGCTCGGCGTCGATGCCATCGACTGCTCGAGCGGCGGCTTTGACGGCGCGGCCATCACGCCGGTCGAGAATTATCAGGTGCCGTTCGCCAAGGCCGTGCGCGATGGTGCCGATATCCCCACCATGGCTGTGGGTCTTCTGGGTGATGTCGCCGGAGCCGAGGCGATCCTGACCAAGGGCGAGGCCGATTTCATCGCGCTGGCCCGTGGCGCGCTGGACGACCCCAACTGGGCCCTGCATGCCAACCACGAACTGGGCGCCACCGACTATAGCCTGTGGCCCCATCAGGCCGACCGCGTCAGCGGGCGTGATCGCTCGCTCGGACTGCGCCACTTCCACAAGGCCTGAATGACGTCGGGACCCGGCCACCGCGTCGGGTCCCCTCATCCCGGCAAGATGTGATCGACCGGCAACGCATTGTTGCCGTTTTGCGTGCCGACACTTGTCTGACCACGATTCAGTCACCAGTTGAGCAATGACACAAGGGAGTGTGCCGTATGGATACCAAGGCTGCAGTTATCGCTTTGCTGACCTGCTGGGGCGTCGGTTCCGCCGCAGTCCTGCCTGTTGTGGCACAAGACAGCCAGGATAGTCAGGACACCAAGGACACTGACGACATCAGCGATGATGATATGGACAGCGGCAATCCGCTGCTCAACAAAGTCTGGGTCCGCACCGACGCCGATGCCAGCCAGCCCGGTCCGATGCAGATCTTTCTCGCCGATGGCACGCTGGTCAGCGATAGCTGCTGGGAGACCTATCGGCTCTCCAAATGGCAGCAGGTTTCAGACAGCGCCATCAGCTGGGACGAAGACGGCATGACCATCAATGCCGACATCGCCAGCCTGAGCGAGAGCGAACTGGTGCTCAACCTCAAGCTGGGCAGCGACGTGCAGGAAATCCGCTATACCTCGGCCGTCGCGCCCTATGTCTGCCCCGATATGGTGAAGTAGCCCAAACGGGCTACAGCACCACCTGAGTGCCAATCTCCACCACGCGCCCGGTGGGGATATGGAAATACTCGGTCGCGTCGCTGGCGTTCTTGGCCAACCGCGTAAACAGGCGATCCTGCCAGAACCGCAGGGGATTGCCGGGCTTGGCGCCCGGCTTGAGCGAGCGGCGCGACAGGAAGAACGAGGTCGACATGATGTCGAACTTCCAGCCCAGCTTGCGGCCCAAGGCCAGCGCCTGCGGGATATTGGGTGTTTCCATATAGCCGAACGTCACCACAACGCGGCTGAACAGTTCGTTGTAGGAATCGATGGTGACCTTTTCGTCGTCCGGTACGCGCGGCGAGGCCGAGGTGCGCACCGTCAGGATCACATTTTGCTCATGCAGCACCTTGTAGTGCTTGAGACTGTGCAGCAGCGCCGTCGGCGCGCCTTCGATATCGCTGGTCAGGAACACGGCGGTGCCGGGCACCAGCGTCGGCTTTTTCTTGGAGAGATTGTCGACCAGGAACTGCAGTGGCACCTCGTCACGACGGGTCTTTTCGGCCAGACGGCGACGGCCGGCCATCCAGCTCCACATGATGATGGCGACCGCAAAAGCCACCGCCGCCGGCACCCAGCCACCCTGGAACAGCTTGGACGCATTGGCGCTGAAAAAAGCGCCATCGATCAGGGCAAAGACCACGCCAAAAGCGACAACGGCGGCGGGATGCCATTTCCAGTTGCGCCACATCACCACCAGCAGCAGCGACAGCGTCACCACCATCACGCCCGACACCGCAATGCCATAGGCGTTCGAGAGTGCATCCGAACTGCCGAAGGCAACCACCAGCATCAGCACGCCCACCATGAGCATGGAATTGATCTGCGGCATGTAGACCTGGCCGCTCTGGGTTTCGGAAGTGTGCAGCACCATCATGCGCGGCAGCATATTGAGCGCTATGGCCTGCTGGGTCAGGCTGAAGGTGCCCGAGATCACCGCCTGGCTGGCGATGATGGTGGCCATGGTGGCCAAAATCACGAAGGGCAGCAGGGCCCAATCGGGCTGCATCTCAAAGAAGGGGCTGACCACATTGTGCACGCCCACATCGAGAACGAAGGCGCCCTGCCCGAAATAATTGAGCAGCAGGCAGGGAAAGACCAGGCCAAACCAGGCCATCACAATGGGCTTGCGGCCAAAATGGCCAAGATCCACATAAAGCGCTTCCGCACCGGTGACGGCCAGGAAGATGGCGCCGATGACCACAAAGGCAATGCCGATATGGGTGACCAGGAACTCCAGGCCCAGCAGCGGATTGATGGCCCACAGCACATGCGGATTGCCGATGATATGGACGAGGCCCGATATGCCCAGGGTCAGGAACCAGATGGCGGTGATGGGCCCGAACACGATCGAGACCTTGGCCGTGCCAAAACGCTGCACGAAAAACACGCCCAGGATGATCACCAGGGTGATCGGCACCACCCAGCGCTCCATGCCTGGCGCCACCAGGCGCAAGCCTTCGACGGCCGACAGGACCGACACGGCAGGCGTGATGATGGCGTCGCCAAAGAACATGGCCGCCCCCAGCACGCCCAGCACCGTGATCCACACTGGCGGATTGGTGAAGGTTTTGCGGGCGAGCGCCATCAACGAGAGCGTGCCGCCTTCGCCATTGTTGTCGGCCCGTGTAACGAAGAAAACGTATTTGACCGCAACGGTCAGGGTCAGCGCCCAGACGATCAGCGACAGCAGGCCCAGGATCTCGATGCTGCTTTCGGCGGCGCCGGGGCGCACATGCATGGCCTGCCGAAAGGCATAGATCGGGCTGGTACCGATATCGCCATAGACCACGCCAATGGCGCCCATGACGAGCAAGGGCAGGTCTTTGTTGGAATGTGCGTGGCTTTTTTCGTGGCTCGCATCGACGCCGACTTGGGGGCCGGCTGAATTCGTCTGCGTCATGAACCCATTGCTCTCTTGGTCAAGGCGGGGGCGCTATACACCCCCCAAGGGTCTCACACAACCGCTAGAGAGCACAATGGCCAAACCAACAGGGGCCGCCCATGTGGACGGCCCCTGCTGGTAAACGAGACTTGGAGGTCTTCGTAAGTCTTACTTGGCGTCAGCTGCGCGCGCAGCCTTGGTTGCATTGCCCCACCAGACGAGCTGGTCGAGCATATCAGCGGCACCGGCACCAATCGAGCCTTCGATGTCGGAGATCGGCTTGTTCTGCTGGCCAAGGGGATGGACAGCGAAGAAGTCGCCGCCGCCGATGTGAACGGCCGAACGGGTCGAAGCCATCTGCAGCTCGACGCCGATGGTGCGCAGGTGCTCAGCAGCGCGGGTGGCGCCAACCGAACCATAGCCCACGATACCGAAGGCCTTCTTGTTCCACTCGACATAGGCCTGATCGAGAGCGTTCTTGAGAGCGCCAGTGATGGAGCGGTTGTATTCCGCGATCACGAAAATGAAGCCGTCGAATTCGCCGATCTTCTTCTGCCAGGCAACGGCCTGCGGGTTCTGCGAAGGCATCCAGGCATTGGAAGCCATTTCGTCAAAGAACGGCAGGTTGAAGTCGCGCAGATCGACGATCTCGGCGTCGATATTGGCATTGGCGTTGGCCTTTTCCAGGATCCACTGCGCCGGCTTGTCGCCGAAGCGGGTCGGACGGGTGGACGAGATGATGATGCCGATCTTGAGCTTGGTCATTGGGGTCTTCCTAGGTAACAAATCGTAACTGAGGCGATATAAGTGACCCTAAGACTGACCCGCAAGGAGGCACGTGCGTGTGGTGCAGGGACCATTAGCTGCCCTAGGTACACGCGTGTAACCATAAGAGAAATATAGGTATTTCGGTGAAATTGCGCGCCACGAACCGCAGCATGGCGCCGCAATCAACGTACAGCTAACGCACTGTTCAGCACCACGATCCAATCGCCAGCCGCGATTGGATCAATCAGCGCCTGCAGGCGATGCCGGGCAACGGTGGCTAGCACCCCAACCCGGCGATATAGGCCCTGACGGCGGCATCAAAGCCCATCAGCAGCGCGTCGGCCGTCAGGCCGTGGCCGATCGATACTTCCTCGACCCCGGGAACCGCTGCCTGAAAAGCCGGCAGATTGGCCAGCGTCAAATCATGGCCCGCATTGACGCCCATCCCGATGGCGTGGGCGGCCCGCGTCGTCTCGGCCAGCGCCGCGAGTTCATATTCGGCGCGGTCGGGATTGGCGTAGCAACCGCCATAGGGACCGGTGTAGAGCTCGATCCGGTCAGCGCCGGTGGCCTTGGCGCCGGCGACACCGGCAACCCCGGCGTCTGAATCACAGAACAGCGAAATGCGGCCGCCATGCGCCTTGAGCGCCTGCACTGCTCGCGCCAGCACTATCGCCTGTGCTCGGAAATCCCAGCCATGGTCCGACGTCGGCTGCTCGGGGCTATCGGGCACCAGCGTCACCTGCTGCGGCTTGACCTCAGCGATCAGCGCGAGGAAGTCGTCGCTGGGATAGCCCTCGATATTGAATTCGGCATCGGGGTAGTCACTGGCCAGCAGCGCAGCCAGATCGAACACATCGGTGCGCCGAATATGGCGTTCATCGGGGCGGGGGTGGACGGTGATGCCGCTGGCACCGGCGTCAAGCACGACACGGGCAATGCCCACCACGCTCGGCCAGGGCAGATCGCGTCGATTGCGCAATTGCGCCACGGCATTGAGATTGACTGACAACAGGGTCATGAGCGCACCGCCTCTAGGAACGGGAGATCACTACACCACCGGCGCTGGTTGGCCCAACCAACAATTTTGATGGGAGCAATTCCGCATCATTATGAACTGCCAGAGTGCAGCATGGCGATGGACGAACTGGTGCAAACCGGGGCCGGCTTTGAAACAAAACCACATCAAAGGCGACCAGGCGGGAGCCAATGCCCCTGCCCGGTCGCCTGGTTTGCTGTTACATGCCCTGCGGACCGCGCGAGATGGCGGCCAGGCCGGTGCGCACCACCTCGACCAGCCCAAGCGGCTGCATCAGGGCGATGAAGCTGTCGATCTTGGCCGGCTTGCCGGTGACTTCGAACACGAAGCTCTCGACCGAGGCATCCACGATCTGGGCGCGGAAGGCATCGGCCAGGCGCAGCGTCTCGGCGCGATGATCGCCCGAGCCGGCCACCTTGATCAGGGCCAACTCGCGCTCGAGCGAGGCGCCTTCGGCGGTCAGATCATGCACCTTGTGCACGGGCACGAGGCGCTCGAGCTGCAGCTTGATCTGCACCAGCACCTTGGGCGTGGCGATGACGACAACGGTGATGCGACTAAGTCGCCGGCCGTGTTCGGTCTCGCTGACGGTCAGGCTTTCGATATTGTAGCCGCGCGCCGAGAACAGGCCCACGACCCGGGCGAGAATGCCCGGCTCATTGTCGACGAGAACAGAGAGGGTGTGCCGCTCGATCTCCTGGGTATCCTTGGTCAGGAAATAGGCCGAGCCGGTAGGCTGCAGATGTGCGTTCATATCTCTTCTCCTCTGCAGCGCCCTAGACGAGCTGCCGTCCCTTCTCGTCGATGATGTCGCCGATATTGGCGGTATCGGGCAGGATGATCTCATTGTGTGGCTTGCCCGAGGGGATCATGGGCAGACAGTTCTCGTCTTTTTCCACGATGCAGTCGAACAGCACCGGGCCGTCGTAGTCGAGCATCTCTTCAATGGCCGCGTCGAGCGCCGCCGGGCTGTCGCAGCGGATACCCTTGCCGCCGTAGGCCTCGGCCAGCTTGACGAAATCGGGCAGCGATTCCGAATAGGAATGCGCATAGCGGCTGCCATGCAGCAGATCCTGCCACTGTCGGACCATGCCCATGCGCTCATTGTTGAGAATGAACACCTTGATGGGCAGGCGATACTGCACGGCCGTGCTCATCTCCTGCATGGTCATCTGCACGCTGGCTTCACCGGCAATGTCGATCACCAGCGCATCGGGATGGGCCACCTGCACGCCGACAGCAGCGGGCAGGCCATAGCCCATGGTGCCCAGGCCACCCGAGGTCATCCAGTGGTTTGGCTTGTCGAAGTGGAAATGCTGGGCCGCCCACATCTGGTGCTGCCCCACTTCGGTGGTGATGTAGACGTCCTTGGCCTGGCGCTTGCTGGCTGCATAGAGCCGCTCGATGGCGTATTGCGGCTTGATGACGGTGTCGGAATTCTTGTAGCCGAGCGAATCCACCGCCCGCCACTTCTCGATCTGCTTCCACCATGGCGCGATGGCTTCCGTACGTGGCTGATTGGTCCGGCTGCGCCAGACGCGCACCATCTCCGACAGCACGCGCGCGCAATCACCGATGATCGGCACATCAACGCGAACAACCTTGTTGATCGAGCTGGGGTCGATATCGACATGGATCTTGCGGCTATGCGGCGAAAACGCATCGATGCGACCGGTTATGCGGTCGTCAAAGCGCGCGCCAATGTTGATCATGACGTCGCAGTCGTGCATCGCCAGATTGGCTTCGTAGGTGCCGTGCATGCCCAGCATGCCCATCCACTGCGGATTGGACGCGGGGAAAGCGCCCAGACCCATCAGGGTGGAGGTCACCGGAAAACCGGTCAGTTCGGCCAGTTCACGCAGGTGCTCGGACGCCTCGGGGCCAGCATTGATGACACCGCCACCGGTATAAAAGATCGGGCGCTCGGCCTTGAGCATCAGCTCGACGGCGGCTTCGATGGCGGCGCTGTCGCCATCCATCTGCGGGCGGTAGCTCTGGTGGCGCAGCGTATCGAGGTCGGGCTTGTAGTAATCGCCCATGGCAAACTGCACATCCTTGGGGATGTCGATCACCACCGGACCCGGCCGGCCGGTGGTCGCGATCAGGAAAGCCTCGTGCATGATGCGCGGCAGGTCTTCGATGCGCTTGACCAGATAATTATACTTGGTGCAGCTGCGGGTGATGCCGACCGTGTCGCATTCCTGGAAGGCGTCTGTGCCGATCAACGTCGTGGGGACCTGGGCGGTGATGCAGACCATGGGAATGGAATCCATCAGCGCATCGGTGAGGCCGGTGACGGCATTGGTAGCGCCCGGACCCGAGGTCACCAGCACTACGCCCGGCTTGCCGGTGGAGCGCGCATAGCCTTCGGCCATATGGGTCGCACCCTGCTCGTGGCGCACCAGAATGTGCTGAACGGCGTCCTGCTGGAACATCGCGTCATAGATGGGCAGAGCTGCGCCGCCCGGATAGCCGAAAATGTGCTCGACCCCATGATCGGTCAGCGCCTGGATCACCATTTCCGCGCCGGTCATTCTTTCGGCCATTGTTGTAGTCCCTTCCTTGAAGTCCATTGACTTGACCCAGTCTCGTCGCGGCGAAAACCGGGCAATAAAAAAGGCCCCGTTCGGGACCTTGTTTTCGGCGCACCAGCTATCGCGCGGGATGTTATCCCACGTTGCCGATGCGCCTGCGTACTACGAGAATGAGTGCCCGCACGGGACCTCTCCAAATAAAAATTCTGGCCGCATTGATAAGTGCAATGGCGCAAAGCTGTCAAGACCCGCAAGCGCGGGCGGCCCGGTCACGCGGACCTAGAGAGCATCCGGCGGCAAAAAACCGTGGAGGGACCGCCATCGCCGTCTCAAAAAAGATGGCCTGCGCGCCAGACAATGCTATTGGCGCGGGTGAAAGTTTTGTGACGGTTTGATGGCACATGAACAAAAGCAGCCTCGACAAGGACCTGCAGCGGGTATCTGGCCTGGAAGCGGCGACCCATAATCTGGCCCGATCCGTCGCAGCGCCCGGCATTGCCCTGGTGTTCCTGCTGGCCGTCGCCGTCTGGGCCAGCTTCCTGATCACCGACGGCCCCATGAGCTATCTGGTGATCATTGCGGCTGCCATCGCCGGCTATATGGCGCTCAATGTCGGCGCCAATGACGTGGCCAACAACATGGGCCCCGCCGTCGGCTCCAAGGCCCTGACCATGGGCGGCGCACTGATCATCGCGGCCATCTTTGAAGCCGCCGGAGCGCTTCTGGCGGGCGGCGACGTGGTCAATACCGTGGCGCGCGACCTGCTGATCGGCGACCAGCTCGACAGCAATACCTTTGTGCTGGTGATGATGGCGGCCCTGCTCGCCTCCGCCCTGTGGACCAATCTGGCCACCATCATCGGCGCACCGGTGTCCACCACCCACGCGGTGGTCGGCGGCGTGGTGGGCTCGGGCATTGCTGCCGCCGGCATGGGTTCGGTCGCCTGGCCGGTTGTCGGCACCATCGCCGCCAGCTGGGTGATCTCGCCGGTGCTGGGGGGCCTGGTGGCCGCCGGCCTGCTAGCCCTGATCAAGTTCGCCATCCTGTTCCGCCAGGACCGGATCGCCGCGGCCCGCACCTGGGTGCCGGTGCTGATCGGCCTGATGAGCGGGGTCTTCACCCTCTACATGCTGAGCAAGGGGCTCAGCCGCATCTGGGCGCCCTCGGACCGTACGGCGCTGACCCTGGGCGCCCTCATGGCCCTGGCCGGCTGGCTGGCCGCCCGGCCGTGGATCGCGCGGCGCTCGGCCCTGATGGAGAACCGCCGCAAGGAGGTCAGCCGGCTGTTCGTCCTGCCGCTGATCTGTGCGGCGGGCCTGCTGTCCTTCGCCCACGGCGCCAATGACGTGGCCAACGCCGTCGGTCCGCTGGCGGCCATTGTCAGCGCCGCCCAGACCGGGTCGGCGACCACGCAGGGGGACGTGATCCTGCCCCTGTGGGTGCTGGCCATCGGCGCAGTAGGCATCTCCCTGGGCCTGGCCCTGTTCGGCCCCCGCCTGATCCGCACGGTGGGGGAAAAGATCACCAAGATGGACGCCATGCGGGCCTATTGCGTGGCCCAGGCCGCGGCTATCACCGTGCTCGCCGCCTCCAGCCTCGGCCTGCCGGTCTCGTCCACCCACATCGCCATCGGCGGCATCTTCGGGGTCGGCCTGTTGCGGGAGCTGCTGACCAATCGCGGCATTCGCCGGCGGCCCAATGGCGGTGTGACCCTCGAGCCACCCACCCTCGCGCCCGTCCCACAGACCGCTGAACAGGCCGAACGCCAGCGGGAGAAGACCGAGAAACGACGGCTGGTGCGGCGCCGCCACGCCTGGGGCATCGCCGCGGCCTGGGTGATCACCGTGCCGGCCGCAGGCCTGTTGTCCGGCGGGCTCTATACCCTGCTCAGCGCCCTGATCCGCTCTTGAGGCGCCGGCCGCGGGCCTCAGCCTTGCGGATCTTCTTGCCCTTGCCGCGGGCCTGATCGGTCGCATCGGGCGCCGGG
>JAHJOS010000065.1 GCA_018820005.1 Alphaproteobacteria bacterium
CAGCCGCCGCCCGCAGGCTCTTGCTGTCAGCGTCGCCATCGTTGCGGGCCAGGGAGAAGCGGCAGCCTTCAAGCGTGCCGATGAGATGGCCTTCCAGCCGAACCTCGCCACGCTCATTGATCTCGGGAGATGCCATACGTTTGTCTTTCAGGTGGCGAAGCAACACACTTGTGCGCCGGTCGACGAAGCGCTGGGTCAATCGCTCATGCAGAGCATCACTCAGCCGATCTTCAATGTCTCGGGTCTTTTCGCGCCAATGTGAAGGGTCTGCAAGCCAGTTTTTGCGGTTGGCGATAAAGGTCCAGGTCCGGATCTGCTTGATCCGGTTGCTCAGCGTGTCGATATCACCGCTCGCATTGTCGCAAAAGCGGACCTGCTCGGCAATCCAATCCGCATCGACTTTGCCGCCCCGGGCGAGGTCGGAATAGACACGGGTGATGATCTCGCCGTGGCTCGCCGGAGAAATGCCTTGATAATCAGGGATTTGGCAGCATTCCCATAGCAGGCGCGCACCATCGAGGCCGCGCGCGAATCGGGCAGCCTCGTTGCGGGCGACAAATTCGAGCGCGCGCTGGTCGGTGGCGATGGGCACGCGGGTGAGGGCGCGATCCTCAGGCGATTTTTCGAGGCTATTGAGCAGCGCGTTGATGGATGAATAATCCAGCTGATTGTTGCGCCATTGCAGCACTTTGAGCGGCGCAAAATCATGGGTTTCGAGCGCGACGACCATTTCCTCGTCGAATCCCTCGGTGCCGCCGGTGACGCCAAAGGTGCCATTGCGGGCGTGGCGACCGGCGCGGCCGGCGATCTGGCCGAGCTCGGCGGGGGTCAGCGGGCGGCTGGTGTGGCCATCGAACTTGCTGTCATCGGCAAAGGCGACGTGGTGGATATCGAGGTTGAGACCCATGCCGATGGCATCGGTGGCAACGAGAAAATCGACATCGCCATTCTGGTAGAGCTCGACCTGGGCATTGCGTGTGCGGGGGCTGAGGGCGCCCATGACGACGGCAGCGCCGCCGCGTTCGCGCCGGATCAGCTCGGCAATGGCATAGACCTGGCGGGCCGAGAAGGCGACGATGGCCGAGCGCTCGGGCTGGCGGGAAATCTTCTTGGAGCCGGAATAGGTCAGATGGCTGAAGCGCGGGCGATCGATGATGTCGGCATGGGGCAGGAGCTTGCGGATCACCGGCTCCATGGTGGCAGCGCCCAGCAGCAGGGTTTCGCTGGAACCGCGCGCATGCAGGATGCGGTCGGTAAAGACATGGCCGCGGTCGAAATCGGTAGCGGTCTGGATTTCATCGATCGCAACGCAGTCGACGCGAATATCGGTGGGCATGGCCTCGACGGTGCAGACCCAGTAGCGCGGCTTGGCCGGGACGATGCGCTCTTCGCCTGTTACCAGCGCCACGGCCTGTTCGCCGACGCGCTCGACACAGCGGGCATAGACTTCACGGGCCAGCAAACGCAGCGGCAGGCCAATCATCCCGGTGGGATGGGCCAGCATGCGTTCGATGGCAAAATAGGTCTTGCCGGTATTGGTCGGGCCAAGGATCGCCTTGACGGACTGGGCGGGCGCGAAGGTCATGTGGCGCTAATGTAGGGGGTCGCTGCGACAGTTGCGAGAGGCTCGCAAGCTTGTCCCAAGAAAGGACAGCTGTGTCACAATTTTGCCTTGGCGGTTAACGGGTCGAACAGGGCGGGAACGAAACAGAACCGAATCGGCGCTACACCCACAATGTCGCTTCGTTCACGGCTAGGGGTGGTGGGTGCGGTGCGCTCGGGCCACCAGAAGAGGCAGAACGGGGGCAAGCGGGGCCGCAGGGCGGTCAAATCTGTTCAACAGTGCTAACGAGCGGTTAAAAAGGGTGAGGAATCACCGAAAGTAATCAAGACCTTAACGCGATGTGCCGCGAGAATTTTCGAGGTGTTATCGTCTGGTGGTGCGGCCAGGCTGGGATGAATGGCGGTCTGTTGAGGATAAAGCGCATTGACCGTCCCTGATCGGGACAGGCCGGCGACGCGGCGGTCGGCGGGGCGATCAGCACCGCAAGGCACAGAAGCGCTTTGCCATCGCCGAGCAGTTTGACTATGGTCCGCGCGGTTTTTCAGCCCAGAAATGGCATCATGTCCGACGATATCCGCCCCACACCGCAGCCCGGTATTCTCGATATTACGGCCTATCTGCCCGGCAAGGCCGGCGCGGCCGGCAGCAAGGCGATCAAGCTATCGGCAAATGAGTCGCCGCTGGGCGCCAGCCCCAAGGCGATCGAAGCCTTCAAATCGGTGGCCGATCATCTCGAAATTTACCCCGAGGGCTCCTCGCGCCTGCTGCGCGTGGCGCTGGGCGAGGTGCATGGCATCGATCCCGGTACCATTGTGTGCGGCAATGGCTCGGACGATCTGCTGCACCTATTGGCGCAGTGCTATCTGGGCATCGGCGACGACGCGGTGATGAGCCAATACGCGTTTTCGGTTTATCCCATCATCACCAAGGCGACCGGCGCTGACATCATCATCGTCGATGAAGTGGACTATACCGCCCATGTCGATGGGTTGCTGGCGGCGGTGACACCGCGGACCAAGGTGGTCTGGCTCGCCAATCCGAACAATCCCACCGGCACCTATCTCAGCGATGCCGAGGTGCGGCGGCTGCATGCCGGGTTGCGCCCCGATATTCTGCTCGTCATCGACAATGCCTATGCGGAATATGTGACGGCAGAGGATTTTTCGATCGGGCTCGATCTCGTGCGCGAGGCGGCCAATGTCGTCATGGTCCGCACTTTTTCCAAGATGGGCCTGGCGGCGGCGCGGATCGGCTGGATGGTGGGAACGCCCGAGCTGGTGGATGTGATCAACCGCATTCGCGGGCCGTTCAATGTCAATCTGCCGGGGCAGCTGGCGGCTGCTGCGGCGACGCGCGATGTGGACTTCACTGCGCGGCTGCGCGAGCACAATGCGCATTGGCGCGACTGGCTGACCCAGGAACTGACGAGCAACCACATGTATGTGGTGCCCAGCCAGGGCAATTTCGTGCTGGTGCTGTTCCCCGATGCCGATCACGCCGCCATGGCATTCAACGCGCTGGCGGAGCGCGGGCTGATTGTGCGCGAGGTGGGGGTATCCTATGGCATCCACCACGGGCTGCGTATTTCGATTGGTTCAGAGCAGGCGATGATCGGCGTCGCCGGCATTCTCAAGGCATTGGTCAAGATTTCATGAGTGGGCATTTTCGCAAGCTGGCGCTGGTCGGCATCGGTTTGATTGGGTCCTCGATTGCCCTCGCCGCGCGGCGGCAGGGGCTTGCCGAGGTGATTGCCATCACCACGCGCAAGCAGGAGACGCTGGACGAGGCGCGCGAACTGGGACTGGGCGATATCTATACGCTTGATGCGGCCGAGGCGGTGCGGGGCGCCGATCTCGTCATCCTCTGCACGCCGGTGGGTGCCTATGAAAGCGTGATCAAGGCCATTGCGCCGGCGCTGGAGCCGGGCGCGATCCTCTCCGATGTCGGCTCGGTCAAGGGCCATGTGGTCAAGGTGCTGCAGGCGCATGTGCCGGCAGGCGTTAGCCTTATTCCGGCCCATCCGATTGCCGGCACAGAACATTCTGGCCCCTCTGCTGGGTTTGCGGAGCTGTTTGCGGGACGCTGGTGCGTGCTGACGCCTGGGGCCGAAGTCGATCCCGCCCAGACCGAGAAGCTGGCTGCATTCTGGCGCGCCATGGGTAGCCAGGTCGAGAGCATGGAGGCCGGGCACCACGACATGGTGCTGGCCATCACCAGCCATATCCCGCATCTGGTGGCCTATAACATCGTGGGGACGGTGGCCGATCTCGAGGCGGCGACGCAGTCGGAAGTCATCAAGTTCTCGGCCTCGGGTTTCCGGGACTTTACCCGTATCGCGGCCTCGGACCCGGTGATGTGGCGCGATGTGTTTTTGACCAATCGTGATGCCGTGCTCGAAATGCTCGGGCGGTTCACCGAGGATCTCAGCGTGCTGCAGCGGGCGGTGCGGACGGGCGATGGCCCGGCGCTCGAAGCCATGTTCACGCGGACACGGGCCATTCGCCGCTCGATCATTTCAGCGGGGCAGGAAACGGCCGCGGCCGACTTTGGCCGGCCACATGAAACGCCGCCCGAGCCGGAGGCGAATATCGTGCGCGACCATGGCGGCGGCGACGACGCCTGAGACAGCCAGTCAGGACCGCTGCTTAGCCTAAAACAGCGGTCCGATGGCGGCGATGGGGACGAGCCCGGAAAAGATGCCGCCCGAGCGGAAGTTGAGCTGATTGGAATAGGTTCCATCAGCGCCGGGGCTGCCCAGAACCAGCGTGCGCCAGGGTTCTTCGAGCAGGGGACCGACACGCTCGGCCACGCCGGTGGACGCGATGGTGATCTGTCCATCGATCTGATTGCTGGCGTCGAGGGTCAATGTGCCATTGGCATCGAGCGTGGATGCCGCGTCGGTGGCGTGGACAGCAACGATATCGAGCGTGCTGCCGGCAGCCTGCATGGTGGCCAGCAGATCGGGAGCACCCCAGACGCGCACGTCGTCAGGCAGGCCGGTGAGCTCAAGCTGCACTTCGGCATTGGCATCGGTCAGTGTCATGCCCGGATAGGTGGCGCCATTGGCCAACAGATAACCCGCCAGCGCCGCGAGATGGCGCTCGCCATCATGCTGCTCGGGAATGTCGAACAGGTGGGCTTCGACCACATCGGCGGTGGCCAAGGTGGTTTCCCCCAAAAGGGTATCGGACCAGACAAGCTGTTTGCCCGAAATCGAGGCGCGGGCGATACGCCAGTCCTGCAGGCGCACGCTGGCTTCCAGCGTCGACCAGGCGACGGCATTGCGGCTGCCGGTGAAGGTGTCGGTGACCTGAAGCGGGCCGAGCGCGGAGGCCAGCATATGGGTGGGCGCATAGACGCGGATGCTGGCGCGGATGGCCGGCACATCGATCTCGGCATCGCCGGTGACGATATGGGCATTGGTGCAATCGGCATCGAAGCGGAAGGGGTAGCCGCCGACCGTCAGCGTGCCGCAGGTGATCTGTGGCGAGGTGATGCCGTCGGCCTGGGCCTGGAGCTCGATCTGCTGGCGAACGATGCCCGAAAGCACAAACCAGGCCAGGCTCCAAGCAATGATGACGGCGAACACGACGCCGCCCAGAATGATGATTCGCTTCTTCATGGCTGGAACTCTTAGCGGGGCCGAGGGCAAAGCGCTATCGGCAGCGGTGTCTGGGCAGTGCCGCTCGCCCGCGACAGACAAAAGCGGGTGGTTACGGTTTTGCAGGGCGGCTATGGCACGATGGCAATTGCCTTGGCGGATAGGCTTGCCTAGATTTTGGGTCAGGATATGGCAATGCTCGATACAGCTTCCACGACAGCGACCCATTGGGTCTTTGGTTATGGTTCCCTGATCTGGAACCCTGGTTTTGCGCATGTGAGTGCGCGGCAGGGGCTGTTGCGCGGAGCGCATCGGAGCCTGTCGATCGTTTCACACCACCATCGCGGGACGCCCGATCAGCCGGGGCTGGTGTTTGGCCTGACGCGCGGCGGGGCCTGCCGCGGCATGGTCTTCGAGGTTGCCGATAGCGACTGGGCCGCGGTGCGGCAGTATCTGGAAGCCCGCGAACAGGTGACAGCGGTCTATCGTGACGTGATGCGCCCGGTGCATCTGGAGGGTGGCGGCGTGGTGCAGGCCCTGACCTTTGTGGTGGATGAGCGCCATGAACAGTTTGCGGGCAAGCTCAGCCTTGAGCAGCAGCTGGGGATGGTGCGGGCGGGGGTGGGGCTATCGGGCCGCAACATCGATTATGTGGTCAATACGGCCAAGCACCTGGCGTTGCTGGGGATCCGCGACCGGCAGTTGATGGCGCTGGTGGATTTGCTGGCAGACGAGGCCGCCGCAGCAGCCTGACGACAAGCCCAGGCTATGCCCATCAGGCAGCCTGGGCTTCGGCCATGGGTTCGGCGCCTTCGAGATCCCAGATGGTTGAGAGCCGTTCGGTGGCGGCACTGGGCGAGAGCAGGCGGAACACGCGATCGGCACAATCAAGCGCCAGACGGAAGCGTGAGCGGCTCATCGGGTCGCTGACCAGTTCGCTGGTCGAGCCCACCCACATGACGTGGCTGCCCTTGGCGATCAGGTAAAGCTCCGAATCACCCATGGCAAATTTTTCGACACTTTCGGCGACCAGATCATAGGCGCGTCCTGAGCGGCCCTGCCAATGGCTGAAACGACCGAACGACTGGCTGCTATAGGCTCTGTTCTCG
>JAHJOS010000525.1 GCA_018820005.1 Alphaproteobacteria bacterium
CGCTTTTGGCCACGGCCATCTGGGCCTGACCCTGAGTGCCGTTACAGCGCGTCTGGTTGCCGGCCTGGTTGCCGATGGCCCCAGCGACGCGGCAGTGGCACCATTTTCAATCCGCCGTTTCAGCTAGCACGCCTCCGGCCAGGGCAGGGCGTGTATCGCCCCGCCCCCACCGAACTGGGCAGCCCTGCACCCGCCTGCATTGCGAGTACATCATGATAGTTTCGACCTACACCATCCCCGGCATCAGAATCACCGATCACCTCATTGATGTTCCGCTCGACTGGTTCGGCGATCGGTACGGCCCGACCATCCAGCTCTTCGCCCGCGAGGTCGTTGATCCTACTCGCGCGGATGCCGACCTGCCGCTGCTGGTGTTCCTGCAGGGCGGTCCGGGCGGCAAGTCGCCGCGGCCAACCAACGGCGGCCCCAGCTGGCTGGCCGAAGCCCTCAAGACCCACCGCGTCATCCTGCCCGATCAGCGCGGCACCGGCCGCAGCACGCCCGTCGATGGCGCCGCACTGGCCGCACGGACGCCAGACGCGGCCGCAGATTATCTCGCCTGCTTTCGCGCCGATTCCATCGTCGCCGATTTCGAGCACCTGCGCAAAACCGTCTATGGCGGCCGGCGCTGGGAAACGCTGGGCCAGAGCTATGGTGGTTTCCTGACGCTGACCTACCTCAGCGTGGCCCCTGAAGCGCTGTCCGCCTGCTATGTCACCGGCGGTCTGGCCTCCATCACACCATCGGCCGATGAAGTCTACCAGCGCACCTATCCGCGCGTCGCCGCCAAGACGGCGCGCTACTACCAGCGCTACCCAGATGACCGCGCCACCATCGGCGCACTTGCCGATTTCATCGATGCCAATGAGGTCATTCTGCCCGATGGCGACCGCCTCAGCGTCCGCCGCCTGCAGACGCTCGGCATTGATTTCGGCATGGCCCCGGGCTTTGAAAATGTCCATTGGATGATCGACGAGGCTTTTGCCTCGCCGGCCCGGGATCGCCTCAGCGCCACCTTCCTGGCCCAGGTGATGCAGGCAACCAGCTATGACGCCAATCCCCTGTTCATGGTGCTGCAGGAATCCATCTATGCCAGCGGCGATGGCGCGACCAATTGGGCCGCCCAGCGCGCTTATGACAGCATGCCGGAATTCGCCACGACTTGTAGGCCGCTGCAGTTCACCGGTGAAATGATGTTTCCCTGGATGCTCGAGGAGATCCGCTCGTTACGGCCGTTCCGCGCCGGGGCTGAGGCGCTCGCCCGACGGGAGCACTACTCAGTACTCTACGACCCCCAGCGCCTGGCCGCCAACGATGTGCCGGTCGCGGCCGTGATCTACCACGATGACATGTATGTCGACGCGGGCCTCTCGCTCGATACGGCTGCCGCAGTTGGCAATCTCGACCACTGGATCACCAATGAGTTCGAGCATGACGGCATTCGCCAGTGCGGCGCCGTGTTCAAGACCCTGCTGCGCAAGGTCGCCGAAAAGGGCGGTCCCATCAAGAACACGCCCTAAAAAGCGGTCATCTCCCGGCGTACCCTATCGATGAACCCGTCCAACTGGGCGGGTGTGCAATTGTTCATGTCGTAAAGGGCCAGATATTTGGGCCGCGTGCTGAACGTCGCCCAGCCCCACCGGCTGGCGATCCGGCGCGGCGGGTCGCCCATCACCCAGGTGCGCAGATGGCTGCCGCCATAGGTGGTGACGAACGCCACCTTCCTGATATTGTTGAGGCACGGCACCAGCCGCCCGCGATCGTCCCCGCCTTCCATCCGGAACGAAACGCCGGGCACGAAGATGCGATCGAAATAGCCTTTCAGGATCGCCGGATAGCCGTAGTTCCACACCGGGTGCACCACCACCATCGCCTCTGCGGCGCGTAGCCGGTCAACATAGGGTTTAATGGCAGGCGTCAGGTTCCCGGGCACATCGTGGTAGCCCAACCGCTCCTCCCGGGTCATGACCGCCGGAAATTCTTCCTCGTACAGATTGAGCGCGTCCACGCTGTGTCCAGCCTTCTCAAGGCTCTCCACCACGGCGCTGAACAGGGCCCGGTTGTAGCTGCTTTCCACCGGATGGGCGTGAATAACATGGACACGCATCAGGCGGCATGGACCGGATTGAGGCCATCAAACAACCACGCTTTGCCGGCCGAGAAGTCAAAGTCCGGGTTCTCCCAGGCAATCATTTTGCCGGGGTTCAGAATGCCCTTGGGGTCGGCCAGCCGCTTGAAATCGAGCTGCTTCTGATCAGTTCGCTTCATGCCGCCCTCTTCCAGCGTATAGCGGTGCGGGTTGAACACATCGCAACCATTGGTTTCGTGGATAGCGACAATCTCATCGAGCCGCGCCTCGCTTGTGTAGCGTACCAGCGGCAGGCCTGAGAACGTCACTACCCCGTCCTGGCGGGTAATCTCCAGATGCATCGGCAGTTCGTCGCCCAAGAGCCCGATGATCTTTTCGAGGTGCTCTACGCTTGGGTAGCGCGTCTGCAGATAGGTGATCGTGGGATCAACCTTGAGGGCGCGCAACGTGGTGTGGTTCCACGCCAATTCATAGACCGGCGGCAGGCGCTTGAGTTCATCCTCGCTGGCCGCGTCCGACCGATAGCGCAGATCGCCCTTGTGGTGCCCAATGAACAGGGTCATTGCGGCCAGCGCCACCGGCGCCACCATCAGCAGTACGACCGATTGACCATCTTTGAGATAGGGCTTGTGGCGGTTGAAATAGGCCTCGGGGATCGGCGCGGCATAGCAGGAAACTTCCTTGACCAGCAGCCCGTCCTGCAGTGCCACCGCGCGGGCAAACCGGCTCGCCTCCATGAAGTCGTCAAAGCCCACCACCATGTCCACCCAGTCATAGGCGGTCGTCAGCGGCATCTCCGCTTCCACGATAATGCCATTGGTGCCATAGGCATGGGCCACCTTGAGAATGTCCTCGCCGTCGATATCGAGTTCGCGCGGCTCCGCCTCGCAGGTGATGACCTTGAGCCCCAATATGCTGCCCAAATTGCGCAGCCCGCCCCAGCGCACCGACCCCACCCCGCCCGAACCGCCGGCAATGAAGCCGCCAATCGAGGCCATGCGATAGGTCGAGGGGTGAAACCGCAACTCGCCGCCCACGGCTGCCTTGGTCTGGTGGTCGATCTGCTCCATCACCGCGCCGGCCTGTGCCCGCACGCGGTCGGGCTTGATCTCGAGCACCTTGTCCATATTCATCAGATTGAGCATGACTCCGCCCGATAGCGGCA
>JAHJOS010000066.1 GCA_018820005.1 Alphaproteobacteria bacterium
AGCTCGACCGCCGCATCGACATCGATCTCGGACCCGGCGCCAGCCTAACGGCCGTCGAAGCCTTCCTCCTCGGCCGCGACGCCATGGGCGAAGCGGCTATGGATGCCCGACTGCGCGACAATTGGCGCATCCGCCGCAATGGCCGCCTGCTGCATGCAGAAGCCACCCGCCTTGATGGGACCCTGGCCGAGCGCGATGGCCTCTCCCTGCTGGCCGGCAAGCGCGCCTTCGCCACTGTGCTCCATGTCGCGCCCGATGCCGATGCCTGCGCCCGCCGCCTTGCCGCCCTGCGCAGCATGCTGCCCGATGATGGCCGCATCGCCGCCAGTGCCAATGGTGAGCGCCTGGTGGTCAGGGCCCTTGCACAAACAGGGCTTGCACTTCGCCGCCTGATCGTTCCAATTCTCGCTGAGCTTTCCGGCGCAGGCACGCTCCCGCTCCTCTGGCATCTATAGGACCAGCCATGAACCTGACCCCGCGTGAAAAAGACAAACTACTGATTGCCATGGCCGCCATCGTGGCCCGCAAGCGCCTCGAGCGCGGCGTCAAGCTCAACCATCCCGAGGCCATAGCCCTAATCACCGATTTCGTGGTCGAAGGCGCCCGGGACGGCCGCCCCGTGGCCGAGTTGATGGAGGCCGGTGCCCATGTCATCAGCCGCGCCCAGGTCATGGAAGGCATCGCCGAGATGATCCACGACGTCCAGGTCGAGGCAACCTTCCCCGACGGCACCAAGCTGGTCACGGTGCACGAACCGATCCGCTGAACCGCCCCCTCACTCCTGCCGCTTCACCAGCCCAATTCCCGCGAGGACATCATGATCCCAGGCGAAATCATCCCCAAGTCCGGCGATATCGAGCTCAATGTCGGCGCGCCGCAGATCACCATCGAGGTCGCCAATACTGGTGACCGACCCATCCAGGTCGGCTCGCACTACCATTTCTTCGAGACCAATGCCGGTCTCGCATTTGACCGTGAGGCAACTCGCGGCATGCGTCTCGATATTGCCGCCGGCACCGCCGTGCGCTTCGAACCGGGCCAGACCCGCGAAGTCCGCCTGATTCCGCTCAGCGGAGACCGCACCGTGTTTGGTTTCCGCCAGCAGGTCATGGGCAACCTCGACTAGCACTGGGCGGATGCCGCAAATCTCACTAGAAGGGCGCAAAACCTTTCAGCGGAGCCGATCATGAATCCCCAAGCCGAAACCGAACTTCTTGCCCAGCTCACCGAGGTTGTCGCCAATCTGCACGATGGCGGCATGCAGGATGGTCAGGCCATGTTCATGCTCGGCGCCGGAGCGGACCGGCTGGTTTCCATCCGCGCCCACAACAACTGGTCCCATTTAAAGGCCTCGCTGACCGCGGCCGATATTATGGAACTACTCCAGCACATCGATGCCGAGGGCAATGCCGCCCTGCGTCAGGAAAAGGGTCGCGAGGCTTATGCGCTGCAGGCCCTGGCGCTGTCGCTGGCTACCGTCGATGCTGAGCAGGACACCACCAAGGCCGGCGCGGCCCTGCTCGATCAGGTCATCGAATCCGCACTCTCCAATTTCCGCACTCACGCCAAGCCCGCACTGGGCTGAACTTCACGAGGACCCCATGCCCGCTCGTATCTCGCGTGCCACCTATGCCGATATGTATGGCCCGACCACCGGCGACCGGGTTCGCCTGGCCGATACTGAACTGTTCATCGAGGTGGAGCATGATTTCACCACCTATGGCGAAGAGGTCAAGTTCGGCGGTGGCAAGGTGATCCGCGACGGCATGGGGCAGAGCCAGCGCACGCGGGCCGAGGGCGCTGTCGATACGGTCATCACCAATGCGCTGATCGTTGATAGCACGGGCATCTACAAGGCTGACGTCGGCCTCAAGGACGGCGTGATCTGCGCCATCGGCAAGGCCGGCAATCCCGACACCCAGCCGGGCGTTGACATCATCATCGGCCCCTCCACCGAGGCCATCGCCGGCGAAGGCCGCATCCTCACCGCCGGCGGCATGGATGCCCATATCCATTTCATCGCCCCCCAGCAGATCGAGGAGGCCCTGATGAGCGGGGTCACCACCATGCTGGGCGGCGGCTCGGGCCCCGCCCACGGCACCCTGGCCACCACCTGCACCGGCGCCTGGCACATCCAGCGCATGATCGAGAGCTTTGACGGCTTTCCCATGAACCTGGCCCTGGCCGGCAAGGGCAATGCCTCGCGTCCGGCCCCGCTGGCCGAAATGATCCTGGCCGGCGCCTCCCGCCTCAAGCTGCATG
>JAHJOS010000067.1 GCA_018820005.1 Alphaproteobacteria bacterium
ATGATCTGGTGATCGCTGCTGGCGCCGATCTGGACGAGGCACAAGGTGCCCTGGCTTCGTCGGTCGACGCCATTGTCGCCGAAGCGAAGGCTTACATTACCCGCTGCGACCGACTGCCTGAGGCTGACCCGCTGATGCGCTCGATGGTGATCCAGGGCACCCATGCTGCGCTATCCAGCATGCGACAGGCGCGTGACGGCAGCTTTGCCGGCCTCGCAGCAGGGCAGGGCTATAGCTCGCCCGCCCGCACCTACTACCGTGATGGTTATTGGACGCTGCAGCCGCTGCTGACCCTGGCGCCCGAGGCTGTGCGCGACCAGATCCGCCTGCTCGCCCGCGGCATCCAGCCCGATGGCGAAGCGCCCAGCGCGATTATTCTCTCGGGGCCCGCCCAGTCTGCCGCCTGGGACATATTCCGCCGCACCACCCACCCATATGTGCTTGAGCATGCGCGGCCACAGGATTGGTGGAGCGATCATTTCGACAGCCCGCTGTTCTTCATCCTGACGTTGGGCGACTATGTGCGCACCACCGGCGACAGCGCTGAGGCCCGTCTGCACTGGGACCACGTCAAGGCCATCGTTGCCCGCTATGTCGCTGCCTCCGGCCCCGATGGCTTGCCGCGCAAGCCCAATCACGATCGCGACTGGGCCGACAACGTCTTCCGCGAGGGCCTGGTGTCCTACAACCTTGGCCTCTGGGTCGGGGCGCTCGACGCCATCGTCGCCATGGGTGCTGCCATCGATCCGGACCTGGCCAAACAGGCCGGTGAACTGGCCAAGACAGCCCGCGCGTCCATCGACGCCGCCCTCTGGCAGCCCGCGCTGGGCCATGTCGCCGAATACGCCAACACCGATGGCTTTGTGGAAGACCATTTCGCCATCGATAGCCTGACACTGCTGCGCTACGACGCCATCAGCAAACCCCATGCGCTGACCACGCTTGAAACCGCGACCACCAAGCTCGAAAGCCGCGGTAACACCATTCAGCCCTATGGGGATTGGGGCGTGCTCTGCGCCTTCCCGCCTTACAAGAAGCCGGCGCACACCCGTGCCAAGTCGGCCTTTGCCTTCCGCTATCACAATGGTTCGGACTGGCCCTATTGGGACGGTGTCTATGCCGAAGAGCGCCTGCGCCGTGGCTTGCCCGGTGCGCGCTATGCCCTGACGCGCTGGTGGCAGGCATGCCTCAGCAGCGGCTGGGCCGGGGCGATTGAATACTATTCACCGCCCTTTGGGCGTGGATCGCTGCTCCAGGGATGGAGTGGTCTGCCTGCCGACGTCGCGGTGCGATTCCGTGATGCCATCGGTCTGTCAGACGAGGGATAACGTAACGTCCGCCTGCGGACACTAGGAGGAACTGCAAATGAAACTGATGAAGCTGGGCACCATTGCCCTGGCGCTGAGCACGGCGATGCTGTCGCCGGTCTTCGCGTCCGAACTCAAGCTGATGTGGTATGTCGACGGCGACGAGCAGGAAGCCAAGCTGCGCGGCATGCTCGACCAGTACACCGCTGCCAATCCCGATACCACGTTTGACCTGCAGATCGTGCCCTATGAGACCACGGGCACCAAGTTCCAGCAGTTCGCCGCGTCCGGCAGCTTCCCCGACGTCTCGCTGAGCTCGTCCATGCCGCCCATCATCCGTCCCTTCCTGGTGGATTGGGCCGAGGTCAATGGTCCGGAATGGATCGACCAGTTCGTCGCTGGCTGGGCCGATGGCGCCAAGCTCGACAGCAAGGTTATCGCGGCTCCGCTCGATGTGACCGCCGTTGGCATCTATTACAATGCCGACGCCTTCGCCAAGGCCGGCGTCGAGATCCCGGCCGATGGCTGGACCTGGGACGAAGCCCTGCCCAAATTCAAGGAAGTCGCCGAAAAGGCCGGCGTCCGGTTCCCGCTGGTTTGGGACGTCTCGGCTCACCGCTTCCTGACCTATGAGTTCCAGTACGGCAACCACGTCTTCTCAGAAGACGAGCCGCTGACCGTGGCCATGGACGATGCGTCCTGGGAAAAGACCATGGACCAGTTCATCGTCATGGCCAATGAATACATGCCTCCTGGCCTGTGGTCAGGCGCGAGCTCGGATAGCCCGGTCGACATGTTCGTCAACCAGCAGGCCGTCGCCTACATGTCCGGCAGCTGGCAGATCGGCAACTTTGGCGACAACGCCAAGTTCAAGTGGGTTGCTGGCCCGACCCCCAAGGGCACTGTGTCCTCGTCCAAC